>CAZKYD010000007.1:5029-34686 GCA_964556875.1 uncultured Alistipes sp. | reverse complement strand
GCTCCTTATCAGTAAGGATGATATTGTGGAGCTTATCGAGGAACCATCTGTCGATCTTTGTCAACTGATGGATTCGATCTACGGTATAGCCATGCTGGAATGCTTGAGCAATCACGAAGATACGCTTATCGGTAGGCTCTGCAAGGGCTTGATCGATATCGTCAAGGTTCATATCATGGTTTTCAACGAAACCATGTTTTCCCTGACCGATCATGCGGAGACCTTTCTGAATAACTTCTTCGAAGGTACGGCCAATAGCCATAACTTCACCGACAGACTTCATTGATGAACCGATTTCACGACGTACACCGTGGAATTTACCAAGGTCCCAACGAGGAATCTTGCAGACGATATAGTCAAGTGCGGGTTCGAAGAATGCAGATGTTTCGCGTGTTACCGAGTTCTTCAGGTCAAACAGGCCATAGCCCAAACCGAGTTTGGCGGCTACGAATGCAAGAGGATAACCGGTAGCTTTCGAAGCGAGCGCTGACGAACGGCTCAAACGAGCGTTCACCTCAATTACTCGATAGTCCATCGAATCGGGGTCGTAGGCATACTGAACGTTACATTCGCCGATGATACCTACGTGACGAATAATCTTGATTGCTAACTGACGAAGATAATGATAGTCGTCGTTAGAGAGGGTCTGCGATGGAGCTACTACGATCGACTCACCGGTATGGATGCCCAGCGGGTCGAAGTTCTCCATGTTGCAGACCGTTATACAGTTGTCGTAACGGTCACGAACAACTTCATATTCTACCTCTTTCCACCCCTTGAGAGATTTCTCAACGAGCACCTGAGGCGAGAATGAGAATGCTTTTTCGGTAAGAGTAACCAGCTGCTCTGCATTATCGCAGAAACCGCTACCAAGACCGCCGAGCGCATACGCTGCACGAACGATGACCGGATAGCCCAACTTTTCTGCGGCTGCGAGAGCGGCAGCTGTTGTCTCTACAGCCTGACTCTTAATGGTCTTTACTCCAATTTCATCAAGCTTCTTTACAAACAACTCGCGGTCTTCGGTATCTTTAATTGCCTGAACCGGGGTGCCAAGCACTTCGACACCATACTTTTCCAGCACACCGCTGTCGAAAAGTTCCACACCGCAGTTTAAGGCTGTCTGACCGCCGAAGCTGAGCAGAATGCCATCAGGACGTTCCTTCTCAATAACTCGCTCTACAAAGTAAGGAGTAACCGGGAGGAAGTAGATTTTATCGGCGAACCCTTCCGACGTCTGTACCGTCGCAATATTAGGGTTGATGAGCACTGTTGCAATCCCCTCCTCTTTCAGCGCCTTGAGCGCCTGAGAACCGGAATAGTCAAACTCGCCCGCCTCGCCGATTTTAAGGGCGCCGGAACCGAGAAGAAGTACTTTCTTTATCGTGGTCTGCTGGGAATTCATTATGGATTATGAAAAGGTGAGTCAATGAAATTAAAGCATTTCGATAAAACGATCGAAAATAAATTCGGTGTCGCGCGGACCGGAAGAGGCTTCCGGATGGAACTGCGCCGAGAAGAACGGCTTTTCCTTATGGCGGATACCTTCATTGGTGCCGTCGTTCATATTGGTGAACATGGGTTCCCAATCTGAAGGAAGCGTTGCCTGGTCTACAGCGTAGCCATGGTTCTGCGAGGTAACATAGCAGGTATTGGTGCCCTCTAAGCGTACTGGCTGATTATGGCTGCGATGACCATACTTCAGTTTATAGGTTTTTGCCCCGGCGGCTTTGGCCAAAAGCTGATTACCCATACAGATGCCACAGATAGGTTTACCTAACTCCATAGCTCGGCGAATATTCACCACAGTTTCTTCAGCGAAATCGGGGTTACCGGGGCCGTTAGATATAAACAGCCCGTCATAAGGAATGGTAAGGAAATCGTAGTTCCAGGGAACTCGAACAACCTTTACTCCTCGACGGGTAAGGCAACGGATAATATTGTATTTTGTGCCACAATCTACAAGGACAACAGTCTTTTCACCTTGACCATGAATCTCAACGTCAGTGCAGCTAACCTGAGCAATCAGATTTTCTACATTCGGATCGGAGAATTCAATTTCGTCAGGGGAGTCAAAGTAGATCTTGCCAAGCATTGAACCTTTTTCGCGAAGGTGCTTGGTAAGAGCGCGTGTGTCTATACCGTAGATTCCGGGAATTTTTTCATCGCGCAGCCATTTGTCAAGCGAGCGGGTAGATAGCCAGTGACTGGGCTCCCAGCTGTAGTCTTGAGCAATAATGCCGCGACAATGGATTTTGGAACTTTCAAGGAATTCGCTTACTGCGTCCTTCTCCCTTTCAGGCGGAACGCCGTAATTTCCGAGAATCGGATAAGTGGTAACTAAGATTTGCCCTTCGTAAGAGGGGTCAGTAAGACTTTCAGGGTAGCCGGTCATCGCGGTATTGAAAACCGTTTCGCCGGCAGCCGGAGCTTCATAACCAAAAGATTTGCCCTCAAATAGAGTGCCGTCTTCAAGAAGCAGATAAGCTTTGCGTGGACTGCGCATACGTCGGAAGATCGATAATATGTTGAAAACCGTTTGCAAAGTTACTAATTTTTTCCGTACTACCCTTCCCTATCTGTCAAAAAGTTTTTCTCATCGTTCTTGAATCTACAAAAAAGTTTTTCGTAACTTTGGTGTCATTATGAATAACACTACCAATTTCAGCAACAAAGAGATTCTAAATAGAGCGGAACGCTTGCTCGGAGCTGAGGTCATTCAGGCCTTAGCCAACACCCGTGTGATCATATTCGGAGTTGGAGGCGTTGGCAGCTGGACGGCTGAAGCCTTGGCCCGTACCGGCATTGGACATATAACGATGGTAGATGCTGACCGCGTTGCCGTCAGCAACATCAATCGTCAGGCCGAAGCTACGATCGATACTGTTGGTCAGGTGAAAGTGGAAGCTATGGAGCGCATGCTCCGCGCCGTGAATCCAACAATATCCCTGGAATTGCGCGCCGAAGAATACAACGCCACCACTGCCCCAACCTTTGACCTCGAGCAATACGACTTTATTGTCGACGCCATCGACTCGCTAACCCCCAAAGCTCAACTTATCCTTAACGCTACTGCAGCCAAGCGTCCAAAGCTATTTTCATCCATGGGTGCAGCGCTAAAACTCGATCCCACAAAAATTTCAACAGCTGAATTTTGGAAAGTAGCTGGTTGCCCGTTAGGGGCAGCTCTGCGTCATCGATTTAGAAAAAACAAGACCTTCCCACGCAAAAAATTCCAATGTGTATATTCTCCCGAACTGCAACCCAATCGTGGCGAGATTCTGACTGACAATGGAGCCCAGAGTTTCAACAAAGTTGCGGTCAACGGTTCGCTCTGTCATATAACATCAATTTTCGGAATGATAATCGCCGGAATGATTATTAAACAAGTGGCTAACAGCACATTAGCCAAATAAGGCGTGCATCGTCGAAAATTGATTCTAAAATATTGCTAAAAAATTTGGTTTTTATAAAATCATTCTTTACCTTTGCAGTGAAAAGCGTCCTATGCTTATGAAGATTGGCTTTGAGTTGGTCTTCAAAGTTGAGACCTGTGCAACCGTGAGGCCTTCACATATCAGCTTAAGCAAGGATGAGATGAATGTAAGTAAGATATAATCTCTACACTTAAGTTGCATAGACAACTCTTTTAGAATCACAAATCTTGCCTTTTGGCTTATATTCCTGAAGTCCCTGAGAAGGAACCTCAGGTTTTTTTATCTCCCTACTCCAAATTCCCACCGTTAAAGCGGCGCACATTCAAGCAAACACTTATAGACGACACTAACTGAGCGCCCATCAGAACAAACACCGCCATAACAGGCACAAGCATTCTGTTCCAGGTCTCATATGTTCCTATAATCATAACTGCAATATGACCATAGCACAACAAACATAAAGTCCAATTAAGCCAATTAATCCGCCGTTGCTTCACCGAAACGATAATGAGTAGAAGTGTATAGACCACCAAACAGTCATATAACCATCCAATACGAAATATACAGTTAATGGCGTATGGCAAAGGCTCATTATGACAATGCGACAAAAAAGTATCATGCGATGACCTCAGCAATCTCACAATCATGTGAGTATACCATTTTATACCCAATTGTCGCTTCGCCTCCGTTAAAAATTTTACACGTACTGCAATCGGATACTTTTCGTGCATTTCGAAAACCCAAGCCCACCCGATATCATCCTTTGGAGTTGAACTAATTATGTGTTGAATATCCTGCATCGCAGGATCGGAGAAATGTAATTCTTTGACCAAGTCTTCGCGTTTGAGAATCCAAGCGTCATTAACCAGTGAGACTTGACTAATCATAAACACACCCGTATTACGCTCAACTGCCTTACAATAGCCATACATCGAACCTGTAGCCAATACAAATGATAGCAACACGACGCCGGCTTGTTTTCCCTTCTTGCATAGCATAAAATACACCCCAACACACAATAGAACAACGATAATATACAATAAGGCCGGCCGCAAGTATACCATAAACAACGATAAAACTATAAATCCGAAGGCCTTACCCAGGCTATATTTATCGTAAAGTTTTATCAATAACGCCACCCATAAAATCACACACGAAGCTGCTAACGATTCAGTTAGTATTGCGAAATTATAGAAACAAATTTCAGGATAGAATCCATAAATTAAGGTAGCCCAAAAACTAATTTTGTGGCTTCCGGTCAATCGCTCACAAAGCCACCAGAACCAACGAATCGAGACTAAACTTAAAACTATCTGAGCAACCACTGTAGCATAATAACCATACTCCCCGAAAATCGTTAAGAAAATGCCTAAAAACAGTGGATATGATGGAGTACGACCGCCATAACAGTAGTCGTTATTTTTAACATGATCCCACCCATTAATATATGATGGTGTATCACCTGAATATTCGACCCCATGAATAGCGAACGCTATGAAATATGTCAGGCCTAAAATTGAGAGGATGAACTTTAAGGGGTGATGCTTAATGAAAGTCAATATGCGTATCATTAGACGAAGAGAGATTGAATGCGTTGATGATGCGGGCAATAGCATGGGCATCATCGGGAGTGGTGCAGCGCGTGATGGGGAGGCTAACGCAACTATCGGCTAAGCGATCTGTGATCGGTAGTGATGCAGGTTGGAACTCGCTATAACAGGGCTGATGATGGGCCGGAGTTGCATAATGCATATCCCAGCCGATTGAGTTTGCTGTCAAATAGTCAGTAAAGGCTGCGCGCTGAGAAGTGTGAACTACAAACTGATGCCACACCATCTGAGAAGCGTCTGCAGGCGTTTGCGGTAATGTAATGAGTGGATTGGTAATTTCGTTTAGATAGATGTCAGCAATGCCGCGACGATATTCATTTTCTCTATCTACAAATGGCAACTTGACATTTAGAACGGCGGCCTGCACCGGGTCGAGTCGGCAGTTAAAGCCTTTATAAAGATTATGGTAGCGATAGTCTGAGCCATAATTCGCCAATGCACGAACTGCTTGAGCCAAGCGCTCATCAGAAGTAGTCACCGCTCCGGCATCACCCATCGCCCCAATGTTCTTCGTTGGGTAAAAGCTAAATCCGGCAGCATCGCCTAATCCACCGGTATAACGACGCTTCCCATCAGCAGTCACAATCGAACCACCAATAGCTTGGGCATTATCCTCGATAATTTTCAAGTTATGCTTGCGAGCAAATGATTCAAGTTCCACACCCCAACAAACACGTCCATAGAGATGTACTGGCATTACGCCGCGAGTGCGTGGAGTTAAGTACTCTTCTAAACGCGAGAGGTCGAGATTTGAGGTTGCTGCCGATGGCTCGGCAAGTACCGGTTTCAATCCGGCATCGGAAATTGCCAACACCGATGCCACGTATGTATTAGCCGGGACAATGATTTCATCGCCGGGCTGCATTTCCCCAATCTGGATATAGCCTCGCAAAATCAGGCGCAAGGCATCAAGCCCATTGCTAACACCAATTGCGAATTTCGCACCGGAAAGAGCTGCTATCCGCTCTTCAAGTTCAGCCGTTTCAGCCCCACCGATATATCGGCCGGACATAACAACCGCGTCAACTCTGCGGCGTATCTCCTCCATAAAGGGGGCATTCACCGTAGCTAATTCAAGAAAAGGATAGCGAAGTTTCATCTTACTTGGCAGCGTTTTGAGCAATGGTCATTAGATATTGGCCGTAATCAGTGTTAAGCATATTTTGCGCCAGGCGAGCGAGTTGAGCCGCATCAATAAATCCACGGCGATAGGCAACTTCTTCAAGCGCTGCCACATAAAAGCCCTGACGCTTCTGAATTGCCTGTATGAAATTGGCAGCCTCCATAAGGGAATCTACCGTACCGGTATCGAGCCATGCAAACCCACGTCCGAAGCACTTTACATTGAGTTTTCCGCGCTTCAAATATGTTTCATTTACAGAGGTAATTTCAAGTTCGCCACGAGCCGACGGCTTTACTTCAGCAGCAACGTCGACTACATTTGCCGGATAGAAATAAAGTCCGACAACGGCTTTATCGCTTTCAGGTTGCTGAGGTTTCTCAACAATCTTAGTGGCGCGACCATCTTCACCGATTGTAACAACACCATAGCGCTGAGGATCCTTTACAGGATAGGCAAACACAGTAGCCTCCCCTTTCTGCTCGGCAGTGGCTAGTGCATCTTTCAGCATTGCAGTAAACCCTTGGCCATAAAAGATGTTATCGCCAAGCACAAGGCAAGCTGCATCTCCGTTAAGGAATTCACGGCCGATAATAAACGCCTGGGCAAGTCCTTCAGGGCGCGGTTGCTCGGCATATGAGAATTTCACGCCAAGCTCCTCACCGCTACCGAGCAGTCGGCGGAACGCCGGAAGGTCAGCCGGAGTGGAGATGATTAGAATTTCCTTAATTCCGGCAAGCATCAGCACCGAAATAGGATAAAAAATCATCGGCTTGTCGCAGACAGGTATCAGCTGCTTCGAAATAGCTCGCGTAATGGGATGAAGACGAGTGCCGGATCCGCCGGCAAGGACTATGCCTTTCATTGTTACTTCTGGATTTTGAAGATTATTATTGAAGAGAGATATATCTAACTGCCATTCTGACAATCAAGGATTAACCTCGATTGCCATACAGCTGTTCGTAGAATTTCTGATATTCACCCGACGATACCGAGTCAATCCATTCGCGATTATCCAAATTCCATTTTACGGTTTTTTGGATACCTTCTGCAAAGGATGTCTCCGGATACCAGCCTAATTCGGTTGCAATCTTTTCAGGGTCGATAGCATAACGCATATCATGGCCGGGACGGTCGGAAACGTAGCTGATAAGATCGTCATTGATATCCTCTACCGGGATAGCTAATTGGCTGCGATATTCGGGATTTTCCTCCATCAGTCGACGAACGATAGCTATAATCTGCTTTACAATAGAGATATTCTGCTCTTCATTGAAACCACCGATATTATAGACTTCTCCGATACGACCATTGCGGAGCACCATGTCGATACCCTTGCAATGATCCTCAACATACAGCCAGTCGCGCACATTGTCGCCCTTGCCATAAACCGGCAATTTCTTGCCTTCCAAAATGTTTTTTATCACAAGTGGAATAAGCTTTTCGGGGAAATGATACGGGCCATAATTGTTGCTGCAACGGGTAATCGTAACAGGCAATCCATACGTTTCATGATATGCCATAACAAGCATATCGGCCGAAGTTTTTGAGACGGAATATGGCGAACGCGGAGCCAGTGGGGTCTGCTCGGTAAAGAAACCGGCGCCAAAGGTCTGAAGATGGTCGCGCCCCTTCACAACGTTGGCTACTGCATCGGTCAGCACCAATGGTTTCGGGTCGCCGGCATCGCGCGATAGCGAACCATAGACCTCATCCGTTGAAATCTGATGATATTTTTTCCCTTCGCGATAGCGAGGTGCTTCGCCCGGTTTACCCGGCAAGAGCCACGCCTGACGAGCAGCATTCAGCAATGTTTGAGTGCCGAGGATGTTAGTCTCCAGGAACAAGCGAGGATTTGAAATCGAGCGGTCGACATGACTTTCTGCTGCGAAATTCACAACATAATCAGGGTCGAAGTCAGCCATCAATTTTCCAACTAACTCGGCGTCGCCGATATCCCCTTTAACAAATGAAACATTCGGCAAGTCGAGTTCATCCTTAATTGTCAGAAGATTACCGGCATAGGTCAAGGCATCGAGAACCAGAATCTCGACCTCGCTGCCATGTTCCTTCAGCAAATATTTCACAAAGTTGGAACCGATAAATCCGGCGCCACCTGTCACGAGATATTTCTTCATTGCTCTGCGATTTTTATCTGAGGCGCCTAATTATTCTACAGTTACCGACTTCGCTAAGTTACGAGGCATGTCAACATTACATCCCTTCTTAACAGCAATATGATAAGCCAGAAGCTGAAGAGGTATCGAAACGATTACCGGAGAAATACATTCCGGCACTTCAGGAATTTCGATGATATGATCGGCAATCTCCGCAATTGTGGAGTCACCCTTAGTTACAACCGCAATTACCGAACCGCCACGAGCCTTAACCTGCTGGATGTTCGAGATAATCTTTTCGTGAAGGTCATCGTTAGGAGCAATCACCACGGTAGGCAATTCGCGGTCGATCAATGCGATAGGCCCGTGCTTCATTTCTGCTGCGGGGTAACCCTCGGCATGGATATAGCTAATTTCCTTCAGCTTCAGCGCGCCTTCAAGAGCTGACGGATAGTTATATCCGCGGCCAAGATAGAGGAAATTGTGGACATATGTATAAACGCTCGACAGACGTTCAATCTGGTCGTTAAGCTTCAAAGTCTGCTTGATAATTTCAGGCAGATTACGCAGGGCATTAACAACTTCGCTAACGCGCGATTCCTGGATAGTTTTACGCAGCTGACCTAAAGCTACAGCAAGCATAGCCAACACAGTTACCTGACCGGTAAACGCCTTGGTTGAAGCTACACCAATTTCCGGACCAACATGGATGTATGTACCGGAATCGGTAGCACGTGCAATCGAAGAACCTACAACGTTGCAAACGCCGTAAACAAACGCGCCGCGCTGCTTTGCCAACTGAATAGCAGCCAAAGTATCGGCGGTTTCGCCCGACTGCGAAATTGCGATAACGATATCTTCGGCGGTTACAATCGGATTGCTGTAGCGGAACTCACTTGCATAAGCTACTTCAACAGGGATGCGGGCAGCCTCCTCAATCATGCGCTTACCGATAAGACCGGCGTGCCATGAGGTACCGCAGGCAACGATGATAATGCGCTTGGCATTGAGGAACTTATATGAATGTTCAATCACACCCGACAATGTCACCGTCGAACCGGAGTTGCCGATACGACCGCGTACACAGTCGCGGATTGTACGAGGTTGTTCAAAAATCTCTTTTAGCATGAAATGGGGGTAACCACCCTTTTCGAGCTGAGACACTGAGAGTTTAAGAGTCTTGATGTCGATTTTCGCAGATTCATTGTTGGTAGTGATAATCTTCAGCGGTTCACCACGACGGATAATTGCGATTTCATCATCATTAAGGTAGACAACCTGATTAGTGTATTCGATAATCGGGGTTGCATCTGATGCTAAGAAAGTTTCACCCTTTCCTACACCAATTACCAGCGGAGAACTCTTGCGTGCTCCGATAATTGTATTAGGCTCATTTACGTCAACAACAGCGATTGCATACGCTCCGACAACTTCCTTCAAGGCTTCGCGTACAGCCTCAACGAGTGTACATTTGTTTGACTCCTTGATATACTCAATCAGTTGAACGAGCACTTCGGTGTCTGTTTCGCTATGGAATTCGCAACCTTGCTGCTGCAAGGCCTCCTTCAAGACGTTATAATTCTCGATTGTGCCGTTATGGACAAGAGCTAATTGGCCGGAACGGCTGAGGTGTGGATGTGCATTTACATCATTAGGTTCGCCATGAGTTGCCCAACGGGTATGAGCGATACCTACATTTCCGTCAAGTTCTTTCGACTGACAGAAACGCTCCAAATCGTCTACCTTCCCGTGAGTCTTGTAGATGTTCAACTTACCGTTGTCGGTAACCATTGCAACACCTGCACTGTCGTAACCACGATATTCCAAACGGTGAAGCCCTTTTATCAGAATCTCATAGGCGGGACGATCCCCGATATATCCTACAATTCCACACATATATCTTTATCTTGTTTATTCAATTATTCTTTGTGATATTTTCGACCACAAAATTACTGAAATTCGCCGACATATACAAATGCAACATTCTATGTCCATCTATTACTGTTTCAGACTTTAAGATTGAAGCATTTTCAGCCGCGATAATCGACTCAATTGTTGGTGCTTTTGCTACACCTTGCGCTCCAAGAGTGACCGGAGCAATTTCTACGCGCAGTTCATCCCACAAGCCTTCGGCAAGCAAAGTCGACAAATAGCGAGGACCGGCTTCAACCAATACCGAAGTTACGCCATAGTCGTTAAACAGACGCTCAAACGGGTTGTCGGTCAACACAATGGCCGGATTATCGCCCTTCAAGATATCCAACCCGGGATTTAACCTGGCACTACGATCGTAGATAAATCGACGAGGCTGACGACCGGTCCAATTGCGCAATGTCAACCTTGGATTGTCAGCATTGGCGGTCACGGCGGTGGTTAGAATCGCTTCATGTTCAGAGCGCATTTTCATTGTTGACAGTCTAATCAACGGTGTTGAGAATGCATAGGCAGCTTCATCGGCACTGCGACAAATATCCATAAAGCCATCTTCCGATTGTGCCCATTTCAACGTAATAAACGGTCGATGAAGCGTTTGAGCTGTAAAGAACACTTTATTCAGCTTAATAGATTCCTCAGCCAACACTCCGGTAACAACCTCACCGCCGGCTTCGCGTATCCTCCTGATACCACGACCATTCACCTTCGGATTCGGATCGCCTGCACCAACTACAACACGCGGAATACCCGTGTCAATAATCAGCTTTGCGCATGGAGGCGTTTTTCCGTAATGGCTACAAGGCTCAAGAGTGACATAAATAGTTGATTGTTTAAGCAGATGACGATCAGCCGCTTTCACTGATGCAATAGCATTTACTTCGGCATGACCTTCACCGCAACGGCGATGCCACCCCTCCCCTATCACACGGCCATCAGGCGCAACTACAACAGCCCCCACCATCGGATTGGGCGCTGTATATCCACGTCCGTTGGCAGCTAACTGAAGCGCGCGCCTCATATATTTTTCATCATACGTCATTTTCAAAACTTTTATAGGTTAAAATCCTCGAAGCATCAATTTTAATTACAAGAGCTTGACAGTTAAAATCCGGGAGCATTTAAAGTTGTTGCTTCCCCTTCATTACCGTAACGATCATAAACAGCCACTGCATACCAGTAGCCTTTCAGATACTTCATCGGCAGTTCGAAACGGTTGGTGTATGAAACTCCGATAATATATTTACTATCAAAGTTCGGTCCATCTGACGCCAGAGCCTCAATCGGGTCGGTTGTCAGTGGTACGGCATATATTACATAGCGATTTTTCTCACGGTCGAACCAGCTCAGCGCTTTATCTTGGCGGACCAAGTTGCGCACCTTATCGCTCTGCTTAGCCTCTTTCCATTTCATCGGAGGGAGCAACGCCTTATTAGCATACTCGTTGGCCGACAATTCATCGCCCAAGCCGCGTGCTTTTTTACCAGAAAGATGTGCCGCTGAATAGAAAATTTCGCCCGGAGCGATACCTCGCTTTTCTGATTGGCTACGACAAATCTCAACTTCCTGGCGCTGCTCTTTCCAAGCGGCAGCTCCGGCAGGCAAACTCGGCACATTCTGACTCACAAACAGATGGCGTCCAAAATGTTTCGCTACATAGGTCCACCATTCTACTAACGGCTCAAAGGGGTTTGTTGCATGATTGATAGGCCAATAAAGCTGAGGCGAAACATAATCAATGGTGCCATCAGCAAGCCAACGTAGCGGGTCGCAGTAGATATCGTTATACATCCAATCTCTTCCCACGCGCGGTGGCAACAGACCATGTTCCGAAGTAGCCTTCCCATTTCCTCCGGCAACCCCTGCCGGTGCCACACCAAAGCGAATCCAGGGCTTCTCGGTTTGAATCATACTATACACCTCGGAAATCGCGGTGGCTACATTTTGGCGACGGACGTCACTTTCCTCCTCGGCGTCAGCGTCAGCCGGGATGGGGAATTTTTCAGGATAGAAATAATCATCGAACACAAGGCCATCCACATCATAATTATGGATAATTTCGCGACACACATCAACGATATGCTTACGTGCGTCGGGATTTCCGGGGTCCAAAATCGTTATCGATGACACTTTCTTGCCGGAGCTCTTTTTATGGGTAAGTGTCCACTTATTTTCAATCGCTCTACGATCGCCGGGAGTTGACGGCAGGTTGACAGATGTCGAAAATCTAAACGGATTCACCCATGCGTGTAATTCCAATCCTCGAGCATGAGCTTCCTTAACGGCATAGGCTAAGGGGTCCCAGCCGGAGGCGGGGGCGGTGCCTCGACTTCCGGTAAGGTATGCACTCCACGGCTCTAACGACGATTTATATAGCGCGTCGGCCATCGGTCGCACCTGCAGCATAACGGCGTTTAAGCCCGATGAAGATGCTAAATCTAATAAGGCAAGGAGCTCTTTCTTTTGCGCCTCAGCAACAGCGGCTGTTGAGCCCGCCGTCGATGGCCAGTCAATACCATAGACAGTAGCAACCCAGAGGCCACGCATTTCATATTTAGGCGAAGCGGCAAGATTGCTCTGCGAAGCGAGCAACCCTGCCATTAATAGAATCCACGCAAAGCGTATTTTTACAGATTGGGTGAAGGTCTTAAACACTATGATTTTTCTTTTTTTACTTGATTTGTAGGGCCATGCCTGCCGAATGAGCAGCCACAATCGGGTTATACTGGCTCTGCAGTTGAGCTACGCCCGACGAGAATCGCCCGGCTTGCGAGGCGTATAATTCATACGCAAGGCGATACGTGCCTCTGGGCAAGAAGTCGATAAAGATATTCGTCTGTGAGTCGCGATTTTCTCGATAGAACATCAAGCCTTCGGCATAAAGCGGTGTCGGCAACTGCTCAACCGGCTCCAGACCGGCAGCGCGAAGGTCTTCAATAACAACATACGAGAGGTCGTTCTCAACCTTGAGGGTGAGTTCCACCCTGACACGATCACCAACCTTGAACTCTGACGACGGTTGCCATTGCTTCCCATCGAAAACGCTTAGCGACTTCTCAACAGCGATCTCCTGACAGGTTACGGCCTGAATAGAGTCCATCGGTAATCGGCGCATCATTACCACACCACCCACCGATGGATAATCGGCTTGACGGTCGATAGTCATGCGTTCCGGCTGGCGGAGCATCGAGGTAATTTGCTCGGTGAACTGACCTGTGGCATATTCTTGTGATTGCGGTTCTACCAGAGTGTCACCGATATGAATAGCGGTGCCTCTCGGATTAATCTTAAGTGATTTCCCACTCGTAAGGATCGACGCGATAGTTTGCGTAGTCATCACTGCCGAACCCCAATCGTTATTGGTTTTATTGAGAATCAGCCATTGACGTATCTTCTCAACATCGGCGCAGTTGGGCTCTACGGCATGGAAAGCATCCAGAATAATTGACGTACAACCGATGCGATCATAGCTCCACAGCGAATAGTAGGCATCGAGTTGCTGCCACCACATTCCGCGTTCGGGTGTGGAGGTTGCATATTGGCGTAACGATTCGAGAATCTGACGAGCTGTAGCTGTATAGCCATGATTATGCAACATCAGTGCGTACACACCTTTCAACGCTATCTGGGCATCTTTCCAGTTAGCCAAGGCTCTTTGGATTTCAGCCTCAACTACGCGCGAAGCTGCGGTCGAAGGCTTAACATCAGGGAAGGCGTCACGGATTGAAACATACAACCAATTATCGGCTTTCGGATATTTCTTGAAGTTATTAACCGCCTCGCGATCGAGGTATGCGCAAGCCTGAGAAATCATTTTCTGCAGACGCGCATCTGAGGGTAACCATCCTAATCGGTTCAAATCGCCAAGTTCTTCCATGACAATCTGAGTGGCCCACATCGACACTTTCGGGTATGATTTTGTCCAAGCCCAGCCGCCATCTACATTGAGTTTTGCAAGCTGGTCGATCGCTTCAGAAATTACCTGACGCGTTTGACGACGGTCAAAAATCAGAGCTAAACGTTGCATTCGTTCCGTATCGCTCAAAGCTGCAGACACCCACGGAGTATCGCTCAGCAACATAGCTTTCAGTACATCATTTTTCTGTAACGACGATATCAAAGCAGAGTCGCCGGTTTCAATCCATCTACGGAGCGTCTTGGCGATTTCCGGATTATCACGCATAATCCCTTCAGCAACAGCTGCCGAGAAGAGCGACGCTGCGGCTTCAATCGAAGAGTTAATCGAGCCTTTGCGCAAACCGGGTAGGGCTGAAACCACTTGCCATGCAGGATTCTCTGTAAAGTTCAGATATGCACGGTCGCCATTCTCCATAGCCGGCAGGTTGAGCGTAAACTGAGCTTCATCCGGAGCGATATAGAACATCTCCGACTCAATTACATCTTGCTCTGACTGCAGGATTGGCAGCAACGACTGTTCCCCGTCAATAAAGTCGTCAGACACGGCCTTTACACGATAAATCAGGGCGGTCTCCCCTATTTTTGCTACAACCGGAATTGAAACTGCCGCCGAGGTCATAGCCTCGAGGGTGATGACGGTGTCGGTTTCTGCCAGCACTTTGTTTGTAGCAGCCGACAATATCGAACTTTTTACCGCAACACTTCTGGCTGCATCGGTATTATTCATCACTGACGCTACCAATGTAACCTCATCAGCCGTACGGAGAAAACGCGGAGCATTTTGCGACACCATAATAGGTTTAGACGCCACGATTTCAGCATTAGCCGTTGCCGTCAGCATTTCACGGTTATAAGCCATTGCACGGAAAATCCAGGTTGTATTGGCATCCGGCACTGTATAACTAATCTCCAATCCTCCCTTTTCATCCGTGGTCAACATCGGGCGGAAGAATGCCAAGGGGATTTCGCTCGGGCGGTAGGACTCGTTAGTGTCAGTAGGTTCAGCAATCTCGGCAGTTTCACCATCTCCGGCATCAAGACTATCGTCTGAGGCAGATTCGGATAAGACACCGCCGCCGGAATACCCGGCCATCATCATCGGTACTGCATCATACATAACCTCGTCATAGTCCTCAGTATTCATGGCTGCTGAAGCATAAGCCCTGGTACTTAAGAACTTTCGGGATCTCCGCTCATTGCCGAGTCCATACGCTAATCCATAAAGTTGGAACGCCGGCTCAGACGGGTTATAGCCATCCTTAAATCTGAACGACTTAATGACATAGCTACGTACGTTACTAAAGCTCCAGCCGTTAGTCGTGATGTATTCCCAATTTGGATTGAAGGTTGTCAGACGCAGCGGATTGACAGCTAACAGATCAATTGCTTTATTCGACATATCCACCATTACTGCACTTTCGGCCTCGGTGTCACCTGTCGGCTTTATGCGCAGAGTGATTTTCTCCTCATTGCCGGGAGTCACTTTGTCGCGGAAAGTTTCAATTTCGACCTTGATAGCCTTCTGAACAGCGGGCGATTCGACTTCAGCTTCGGATGAATAACGCTTAAAGTCCTTGACACAAGTGAATTGCAGTTTCACTCTATCTTCACCCTCTGGCATCTTAACCGTGAGCTCTTGCATCCCCTGCTTAGGTGACAGCCAGCGTTTTTCATCAATCTTGCCTGAAATAGTTGTTATCAACAACCTCACATAAGCGTCATTGCAATTTGAGCCTAACACCACTTTTGCCGATCCATTTCCATCAGCGATAATCTTCTGATGCTCAGGCATCCAAAGCGGTTGATCAACAGGACATTCGCCACCATTGCTATTATAAAGAATGATTTCCGACTCCTGACTGCTATCAGCCATAGATTCGTCAACCGGAGCGAATTTCACATTATACTGTCCTATCGGCAGTTTCCGGAATATCTGCGTGATATCACCGGTGGAGATTTGACCGGTAGCTATCGGCTTTTCATTCGATGTAATCGTATAAATTAACTCCAGCGGTTTTTCCCCGCCGTTAGCATCGCGGGCAACAACCGTAGCCTTAAAGCTTTTATCAAGATTTATTTCGGCCGGAATATTAGCCACAATTCCATACGGTTTACCCATATTGAACGTAGCGGTCAGGGGATGAGTTTCTCCATCGGTAGAGGTGACATCCATTTTGCAGATAAACACACCCTTCGGTGCCGGGCACGAGGAGATAGCGGCTGCCGGAATTTCAATTCTGAATTTCCCTTCTTTATCGGTAACGGCCTCCGCATTATAAAACACATCCGACTCACTCGACATCCACCACCATCCGGAACGAACAGTCACTTTCGCCTTCACCGCAGCATCCGCAACCGGGAATCCGGAGAAGGTTGTAGCCACCCCCTCAATCGAAGCCCCATCGCTCAGCGATGCAGGTGGATTTATCGCCAAAGTTGCCACCTCGAAGGTCGGCAATTTATAATCGCTGACTTCAAAGCAATGGGATGAAGTTGTATATCCCATCGTCAATTTCCCGGCCATTGTATGCGCTGCCGCACCGGCCATTAAGCCATATGTACCGGTTAGTCCGGAAGTTGGCAACGTAAATTTCCCTTCAGCTCTACCCCAGGCATCAGTAGTAACCAACAGTGTATCAATCTTTTCTCGATTGGCATTGTGAAGCACTACCATCAGCGATGCATTAGGCACGAGTTGGCGCTGCTTACGCCCCTTTTTATACGCGACTAACGAGAAATCAACAACATCTCCGGGATGATACAACCCCAGCGATGTAAACATCTCGATTTTAAGTGGTTCAGAGTCGGTTGACTCACTTTGGTTCTCCGAGATACTTTGTTGCGGGGCATATCGGTCGTCACCTTTAACAGCACGCAGGTTGCCATATTCCGACACCTTAACGGCTTGTTCGCCATTGGCATCGGTCTGTCCCGGCAGTGCAGTTTCTTGACTGCGACGTGACCAGGGTTTATACAGCATTGAGGCCCCCTCAACCGGTGCGCCGGTTTTTGGATTTACAACCCACGCTGAGGTTGAACCAACGCTACGAGTTACCGATAACGAAAGATTGCTACACGAGATAACGCGGCACGAAGTTTCCTCCTCCCCGTCAACCGTGATGCAAACTGCATATTTCCCGACTTTGGGGAAGGTAAGGGTTATCTGTTTTGAAGCAACAAACGGCACTGTTTCCTTAAAGAAACTCACCGTGTCAGTAGAGATTAACTGTTTGAGTTGCGAACGCCTTACATAGTTGTCGGCATTGGCAGCCGATGCTTGATCAAGTTCAAATAGTTCAACCGTTACTCGCTTTCCATTCTCAGATTTGACATCAACCGGAATCGAGGTTTCGGGAGTAACGCAATCAGGCAATGAAAGGCTTGCCGATGCCTGCGACAGCTTTAGGCAACAGTTCTCAATATCGTTGCGATATAGGCTGTTCGGGAATTGTTGAAGATATTCTTGCAGCAGACGATATATATCCTTTGCACCCTCATCGCCAGAGCTAAACGACTCTGCCGCAGCATTTAGGAATATTGCTGCATTCTCATCACCTTTATTCTCTTCATACAAGCGAAGTTCCTCAGCGGTTATTGCACCGACTTTTACAGGTTTCGTCAGCAACTTACCGCTATATTCTACCATCTGATAGCGGTTAAAGAGATGGGAATTGACAAACAATCGCGACTGCAGTTCCTGCTGAAACAGCGGCAACGAGCCCCCTTGATGAAAATCTATTACACCGGCATACAACCCCAACATCTCCCCTAACGGTCGGGAGTACTCCCCGGGGAAATAGGCGCGATTAGTCGGCGTCTGCAACAACTGCGAATTCAAGACATTCATCGAGCCATAGTTGCTAAACGTCTCCAGCAGGTCGAGCGCTTGATTTACCACAAAATCGTAAAGCGTAGGATAAATAATGGTATTTACATCCTTGAGGTCGATAATATCGCTATAGGTTGTAATCGGGGTTGACTGCAATGTAGAAGCATCAATCAACGACAAGTTGATCAACGAAATAATACGCTCCAGGAACTGAGGTCGACTCCAAAGTGTAAAATCCTCCGTATCTGACGCAATAGTTTCGCGTTGGTTATATCGCCATTGATCAGCATCATAATATTGCTTATATATGGTTGCGCTCAACAGATTCAGCAACGATTTTACGGCAGGATCTTTTTGAGTTTCAGCGAGTTCAGCGATTTGTTTGAGGATTTCCGGTGCTTTATCAGGCTGAACGATTGTCTTACTTAAGCTAAGACGTATCACGGCATTAACTGCCGCATGTCCATCGTTAGCTTTCAGCGCCGCCCTCAGATCGGCCTCCGCCGTCTTTTCTACTTGCGCAGGAAAAGCAAAGTCGGGTTTCGCCGAATTCGCTCCGTTAGTTTCAAATGGCATATTAGAGAACGACATTACAAACAAGACGATAAGTAAATGGTGAACTTTGAGATAATGTAACGATTTCATAACGCGAAGATTATGGAATTGTAAAAACCCCACGGATAGCGTTATAACGCCGATTCGTGGGGTCAATAGGTCTAAATCAATTATTTAGTCGGAATTACTTCGTCTTGTCGGCGCTTGTTTTAGCTTTTGAACGCAGACGATGATGCTGCTTGAGCATTTCGCGACTAAACTGACGTTCTACTGACTTGAGACGGAAGAGCTGCTTACGCGATAGGATATTTTGGAACTTATCCATATATTCGCGTTCGATTTGTGCGCTACGCACTGCAGCATCATACATGGCCTCTGCAGCTTTCTCATAATCGAGATCGGAGGGTGATGACATCTCACTAACGCGTTTTTCCATATCACGAGCATCGTCATTGATCTTTCCAACCTTATCTTCCATCTCCTCATATAGGGGATAAAATTTATTTTGTTGGTCGCGAGAAAGGTCCAATTCTTTAGTGAAATAGTTGCGCTTATACTGGCGCATCTCTGTCATCCATTGTTCGCGCTCGCCGGAGTTTTGAGTTGCTCCGAATGCCGGTAGGGTTGCTATTAAGCTTACTATCAGCAACGAGATTTGTAATAATCTCCTCATAATGGGATTCTTTGTAGCAATGTAACGGATTTTCGGCATTTATTCTAAGCCTTCAAGGGAGTCTGCAGGGAGCATATCGTCGACCGATATGCTGTCAAGATACATTTCCTCAAGCACCTCTCTTTCCGTCACATCATCGTTAATGTAATCGTAAATGAAGTTGTCATCAGATAAGGCCTTGGAGAGAACTTCGTTATTTTCAATGGAGAGGTCTACACCACTCGGCCCCATAAGAGAAAACATTTTTACCATACACCATACTCCGGCAAACATAGCGGCCATATAGACGTATGGTCTAACCCTCCCCCAGAACGAGCGAGGGGCTTCTATTTTTTTCGGAGCTTCAGCGGCTTCATTGTAGGGAAGCGCCTGCTCCATTCGCTGACAGAAATCAGCGAAATAGCCTTCAGGGACTGTCATGCCGTCCTTTCGGCCGATTTGTTCAAGAATAGTTTCGTTTTCCGTTTTCATTGCAGTTGTTTTGAAGCTGTCGCAGGGTGACTGACACAAATTGTTTTATTCATCCTTGCGAAATTTTGACTACATAAGAAATAAAAGGTTTAACCTTACGGAATCTTTTTTTTAATCATGGTCGGCAAAATATTGCTCAACTTTCTTTACTGCAAGATGATACGAGGCTTTTAAAGCACCAACAGATGTGCCTAAAATTTCTGACATCTGCTCATATTTCATCTCGTCGTAATATTTCATATTAAAAACGATACGCTGTTTTTCGGGCAATGATGCTACGGCTTTACGTAATTTTAAAGCCAATTCATCGCCGTCGACAAACTCATCACTCTCGATTAGATTTACCAAATGGCTCTCTTCATCGTCGAGACTGAGGCTCATGCGTTTGCGTTCTTTAGCTAGAAATGTAATAGATTCGTTGAACGCTATCTTGTATAACCAAGTTGAAAGTTTAGCGTCACCACGGAATCCGTCTACCGACTGCCATGCCTTCAGGAAGGTGTTCTGAAGGATATCGTTGGCATCGTCATGACTCTCTACCATACGACGTATCTGCCAATAAAGCGGCTCTGAATAGAGTCGCATTATTTCATTGAACGCCTTACGGCAAGTTTGCGGTTGCCGTAGCTGTTCAATTAGCTGTGTTTCGTCATGTTGTAGGTCTTGGGCCATTATTTTGGATGGGATTTCAACGTGAAAATCGGTAGTATCCCGAATGTTGGTTCTATTTCGCTGTAAATTTACCAAATTATTTACGTTTTACCAAACTACATCCCTCTTTTTTCAATTATTTCAGCTATTCTGTTAAAAGGTTTATTAATATTCTTTCTCCCCGGCCCCGTTTCCCTCTAAATATTCATCATTGAACATGAAAATCCCCGAGAGTTAGCTTTGAGGCTAAGTCTCGGGGATCGAAGCAGATTATATCTTACCCTTTTTGAATGGGCAGAGAATTATTCGGCAGGTTCGAGAAGGATGACGCGATAGTTGCTCATGGCGTTAAAGCGCTTCATGAAGTCTTTAACGTCGTCAACGGTCAGCGATTGAATAAGTTCAACATTACCGTTGAAAACATCTACACCGTTAATCGCGGTGGCTGCCATTGCATTCAACCATTCGTCGTTCTTTTCTTTATTTTCAGTTGCTTCCTTAACCTCAAATTCGATAACCTTCGAGAATTCTTCTGTGGTTACGTCGTTTTCGATATTCTTAAACTCGTTGGCAATAACCTTCAGCACTTCGTCCTTCATTTCGGGCTTCATCGGGAAGATGCTCTGGATGATAGTGTTAGGATTTGACTGACGGCTGGTCTGACCAACTGCATAGATTGAGTAAACAGCACCCATATCTTCACGAACGGTGTGGAGCAGACGTTCGGTCAGGATCTGACCTACGATGTTGGATAATGCACGGTCTTTGGCGTTATAGGGAAGTTCACCGAATTCGAGAACAGCAACGAAGGTCTGAGGAGTCTGCATTGCGGTCTTGAAGGTGGTAACAGCTTCACCGGCTTTCACACCATAAGTATTGTCGATTACCGGAGCCTTTGATGCTGTAGCTGCATTTGCGGGCAGAGTTGCGATATACTGTTCGCAGAGAGCTTTCAGTTCATCCATATCGAAGTTACCTACGAAATAGAATGTATAGTCAGCAGCGTTAGCGGTAGCGTCCTTAACGATCTGGTTTACCTGATCAAGCGAAGCCTTGTCGACTGTTTCTACGCTAAGGGCTTCTCTACGAGGTGTGTTGTAAAGAGCTTTGCGCAGGTTGCAAGAGAATACATACTGAGGATTGGTTTCCTGATTGTGGAGGAAACCTTTGATAGTGTTCTGAGTAGCCTGGAATTCATCAGCCGACATATTGAACTGTGTGAAATGGCTGTAAACCAGTTCCATCATAGTCTTAAGGTCTTTCGGGGTGGTTGTACCTGAGAGATCGCGGCTATAAGTGTCAAATGAGAAATCTACACCGACCTGCTTGCCCTGCAGATATTTCTGCAGATCCTTGTAAGTATATGAGCCGAGGCCATACTGACCAAGACCTTGGGGAAGGAATACAAGTGTAGAAGCATATTCATCGGGATATACAGAGGTTCCGCCGAGAGCCTGAGCATCGAGCAGAATTTCGTCGGCCTTAAAGTCGGTCTTCTTAACAACTACCTTCACACCGTTAGAAAGGGTCCATTCGGTAGCGCCCCACTGGGGAAGTTCCTTGGTTGAGACAACCTTACCTGCAGCAGGCAGATTTTCAATCAGAGGTTCGCTCTTAACTTCGTCAACGAAGGGCTCAATATTTTCAGCTTCAACAGCAGCCATCACTTCGCGCATTTCAGCTTCGGTAGGAACTTTTACGCCTTCCTTTTCGGGGAGCATTACGCTAACAACTCGGTTGTTTTCGCTTACCATCTGAGCGAGAGTCTGGTTAACCATGTCAACCGGGAGCTGAGGCAGAATCATGTTCAGCATCTGATACTTCATTTCGATGCCGGTAGCAGGTGTGCCATCGATAAAGCTACGTACATAGGTGTTGACATATGACTCGGTTTCAGCCTTTTCGCGGTTGTTATATGCTTTCTCTAAGCGTGAAAGATATTCGCTGCGAGCACGGTCATATTCAGAGATAGTGAAGCCTCCACGTACGGCACGGAGCAATTCGCGATAGATTGCGGCAAAGGTAGGACGGATATCGCCACCCTTACCAATACCTACTACTGCCAATGCATCTTCGGTGCATGAAAGGAAGTAGTTGCCATAATATGAACCTGCTCCTGCAAAGGGTGAATCGGGGGTTGAAGAGATTTCATCCAAACGATTGGTCAGCATCATCGTTGCAATGTCGCATATATAATCTTGCAACCAATAAGCCATTGTGTTACGCAGTTCGCGAGGCAGCACTTCATTCTTGAAGTAAATAGACACACGCGAATTAGACATTTCGGGATCTGAACCGATAGCGAAGATTGTACCTTCAGTGTCGGGAACGGGTTCGTAAACACGTTCGGGAGCATCTGCCGGCATCGGGATAGATGAGAACAGCTCTTTAATCTTATTCTCAATGCGGTCAACGTCGATATCACCTACAACGATGATACCCTGCTGATCCGGACGATACCATGCTTTATAGTAATCGCGAAGAGCCTGAGGAGCAAAATTGTCAACAACCTCCATAGTACCGATAGGCAGACGATAGCCATATTTACTATTGGGGTACATTGCCGGAGCGAGTTGCTCCATCAAACGCTGCTGACCAACATTGCGTGAGCGCCATTCTTCATGGATTACACCACGTTCTTTGTTGATTTCTTCTGTTTCAAGGAGCAAACCGTTTGCCCAGTCATGAAGGATCAACAAGCAAGAGTCTTGTACAGCAACTGATGATACGGGTACGTTTGCAATATTGTAGACCGTTTCATCCATTGAGGTATAAGCATTCAGGTTCTGACCGAATTTTACGCCCTTGGTTTCCAACCATGAGATAAGGTCGTTGCCGGGGAAGTTTACGGTTCCGTTGAAGCACATGTGCTCCAGGAAGTGAGCAAGGCCTCGCTGATCATCGTTTTCGAGGATCGAGCCTACCTTCTGAGCGATGTAGAAATCCGCCTGACCTTTAGGGGTCTCATTGTGACGGATGAAATAGGTTAAGCCATTAGGCAGCATGCCCTTACGGACATCCGGATCAACGGGCAGAGGATCTGTTGGCATCTGTGCACGTACAGGTACCGCAAGCGAAAGGACTCCTATAAGGATAAATAGGAATCGAGAAAAGATTTTTTTCATGTGGAAAAAGTCTATGATGAACATTATTTTTCTTTCTGGTTTGTTAGACGCAACCGATATGGAAAAGGTTGCATCCGTATATTGGATTAATGTGTACTTTTTTCCCTGATTCGGCAGAAATTTACCCGAATAATCTTCGGAAGGCTTCTTCTACCTTGGAGACTTCGACAACTTCGATTGAAAGTTTCGAGGTATCAACGCCTTTGAGCGAGCCTCGCGGAATGAAGATGGTCTGCATTCCAAGTTTTTCGGCCTCGCGAACGCGCTGCTCCATGCGTGTTACTGCTCGGATTTCGCCACTCAGCCCTACTTCGCCGGTCAGGCAGATACCTTGGGGCACTACCATATCGAAATTCGACGACAATATAGCTGAAATCACAGCCAAATCGAGAGCCGGATCGGCTACTTTCAAGCCTCCGGCGATATTGAGAAACACGTCCTTCTGAGCGAGCTTGAATCCTACGCGCTTTTCCAGAACGGCAAGCAGCATATTCATGCGTTTGGAATCAAAGCCGGTAACGGAGCGCTGCGGTGTGCCGTAAGCTGCCGTACTGACTAAGGCCTGGGCTTCAATCAAGAATGGACGAATCCCTTCAATAGTAACGCCGACGGCGCATCCCGACAGTTGCTCCGAGCCATGCTGCGACAGCAACATTTCCGACGGATTTGTAACTTCGCGCAGGCCGCGTTGACACATTTCATATATACCCAATTCCGAGGTATTCCCGAAGCGGTTTTTAACGGCTCGCAAGATGCGATACATATATTGACGATCACCTTCAAACTGAAGTACGGCGTCGACGATATGTTCCAAGACTTTCGGACCGGCCAGTGAGCCTTCCTTATTAATATGGCCGATAAGAATAACCGGCACACCCGACTGCTTGGCATAGCGCAATAAGCGAGCGGCACATTCGCGCACCTGGCTGACACTTCCGGCTGAAGATTCTATCTCATCCGACGCAATAGTCTGGATAGAATCGACGATTAATAGCTGCGGCTTAACGTTCTCGATATGCTTGAATATCGACTCGAGCGATGTCTCAGTTACTACATAGCAGTTGTCGCTCATACGCCCGATACGATCAGCACGCAGTTTTATCTGAGTGGCACTCTCCTCGCCCGACACATACAGCATCTTACGCGACTTGATAGCCAAAATATTTTGCAATACTAACGTCGACTTACCGATACCAGGTTCTCCACCAATAAGCACCATCGAGCCGGGGACCAATCCCCCTCCCAACACTCTATTCAACTCCTCGCTTGGCATATGTATGCGCGGTTCATCAGATGTCTCTATTTCAGAGACTTTGCGCGGAGATGATTGTGGAGTCACACCTAACGGCGACTTTAGACTGCCATTCGACGTTGTGCGCACCTTTTCCTCAACCATTGAATTCCAGGCACCACACGCCGGACATTGACCCACCCACTTTGGGGAATCGTTGCCACATTCACTGCAATACCAAATTGACTTTTCCTTAATTTTAGCCATCGTTAGATTTAAGTTGGAATTTTATTGAAGAAAATGGATTGACACGGCATAATGAGAGGGGATTATTGCTAAATCGTGCGGCGTCGGAACTCTGCAACGGTTATAGCCGTAGCCGTCCCGACATTCAACGATTCTACAGTATCTACGCCTGGGGGATATGATGGAATTAAAATGCGGCGATTGATTTTCGCTCCTACTTCAGGCGAAATACCATTACCTTCATTTCCCATCACAATTACGCCCCATGATTCTAAGTCGGAGTCATAAAGATTGCGCCCATCAAGGAATGTGCCATAAATCGGTACATTCTTGTTGCTTAAAGCTTCCAAACACTGCTCCAGGTCGCAGTAAACAACCTTAACACGCGCAATAGCGCCCATCGTAGATTGGATCACCTTCGGGTTATAGACATCAACGGTCTCCATCGACGCTAAAATCTTATGAATACCGAACCAATCGGCAACTCGGATTATCGTACCAAGATTTCCGGGATCCTGCACCCTATCCAACGCCAATACTAGCTCGCCGGACTCTACATTCAACGCCAGATCGGCAGCTGACGGCATACTTAACACAGCCATCACCCCTTGAGGCGTTGACATCGACGACATACGCGCCATTTCATCATTCTTTGCCACCAGCAAAACATCGTCAGGCAAATTGCCTACCAGCGCCTTAAGCTCATCGGCATTTTCATCCAACCATGTCGCTGTGGCCACCAAATATCGCAGCGTAAACGCAGGCAACAATTCTCGCAAACTTCTAATACCCTCAACAACAAATAGCCCTTCAAGACGTCGCTGACGCGCTGAAGATAACGATGTTATAAGTTTTCGTTGAGAAGCAGTTAATCTCATAAGCGAGCAAAGTAGATTATTTACAATAATTTGGTTGATGAACAATCATCTTGCAAAAATACTAAAAATCGTTGATAAATCACGCTCCTCCCCCGTTTTTTTCACCCATCAACCGCAAATCCCCTCCAAGTACTCCCGTCCAATACACTTTTTCAAGCGAATTAGCAAGGGTGCGTTACACTTTTTCCAACGAATTATTGGCAGTTCGCTACACTTTTTCCAACGAATTGGAGTAAATCTATTGACCGTAGTATTATCTAACGCCGAATTTTTTCGGGATACTTCAAAAAATAATAATAAACAATGTTGTATGTGTTACTATTTTATGTATCTTTGCGGTGTATTCCAAAACAAGTAATACATGGACACGAATCTGGTACCACCAAAATATACGTTAGAAGAAATTGTTCGTTTAGTTCACCCGATGAGCGATGAGGCAATCGCTCTATTAGGCGCTCAAGTTACGGAACGCCACGTGAAGAAGGGGGAAATTATTGTGCAGGAGGGGAGTATTTGCAATGAGATTTTCTTGATACGCAATGGTGTGTTCCGCAATTTTGCCGACAATGGCGATGGCGGTCAAGATACGCGTTGGTTTGCATATTCCGGCGACCCTGTAGCCTCAATGTTTTCGTTAGCACAAAATCTACCGGCAATTGCCTCCATAGAAGCATTAACCAGTGCCGATCTCTATGTCGTAAATAAAGATGTGCTCTACTCCCTGATTCACCAATCTCAAGAATGGGCGGAATGGGTAAGCTATTTCTTTATCGATGGCCTGTATGTCTTGGAACGTCGCTACACCTTTCTTGGGCGTGGAGATGCCTTGACTCGCTATAATAATTTCTTAAAGATGCGTCCAAAATGGATGGTAAATCTCATACCACTCAAATACATAGCATCTTATCTTAACATCACACCTCAAACCTTAAGCAATCTCCGACGAAGAGTAAAATAGCCGGGATTTGCGCCATATTTTTATCTTTAAGATACGATTTATTAATGTAGATTAACTGAATTTTCATTAAGATTACATACTTTTGCAACATATGTAGCTTCGCATGTATTGCAACAGTTGTTACACATTGAAAATTCATATAATCTATGGGCAGATATAAACATGTTATAATATCATCAGTCATTGCATTAGCATCGCTTTCGACATCAGCCGTGCCGGCTTATCCCGGCCTAATAACGCGAATGTTGCCCGATGGTACCGAACTAAAGGTTCGCCTCGCCGGCGATGAACACGCTCACTATTGGTTATCGGAAGACAATCAAGTTATTGCCCTCGACAATTCGGGATATTTCAGATATGCATCGCTGGATGTAAATGGCCATTATCAAGTCTCAACTACCAAAGTAACTCCATTGGCACTACGTTCCGACAGTGAACGGCAGTTTGTAGCCGGGCTCGACCGTAGGTCGGTGTTATCAGCATTAGAATCACAACGCAATACGTCAAGCAAGCGCTCACGTCATTCGAAAGAGACCTCTGAGCTGATAGGCAATTTTCCATCGCAGGGTGAACAACGCGCAATTGTTGTACTCGTTGAATATCAGGATGTAAAGTTTGCACTCTCCGACCCCGCTGACACCTTTAATAATATGTTGAACAAGCGCGGATACTCGGATAATGATGCAACAGGCAGTGCTGCCGACTGGTTTATTGACAACTCGTGCGGTCAGTTCACCCCACAGTTCGATGTGTATGGTCCGATCTCCTTGTCGAACGACATGGCATATTATGGAGCCAACGACAACAACGGCGACGACAAATTAGCTTATATGATGGCCGTAGAAGCATGTCAGATGCTCGACGATGATGTGGATTTCACTCAATATGACCGCGACCAAAACGGCGTTATCGACAATATTTATATCTTCTATGCCGGCTATGGCGAAAACCTCGGAGCATCTGAGAATACTGTCTGGCCCCATTCCGACGATATTACAGACATCACTTCTCAAATTTACACCTTCGATGGTGTGCGTCTCGATCATTATGCATGCTCAAACGAGCGCCAACTCAACGACCGCACAGAAGGTATCGGAACATTCTGCCATGAATTTTCGCATGTAATGGGATTGCCTGACTTATATGCAACCAACTATACGTCTGCTTTCACCCCGGGCGCATGGTCGGTGCTAGATGAAGGCCCATACAATAACGATTCTCACACCCCTCCTTATTATACCGTATATGAACGCTATACGCTTGGATGGCTCACACCTAAAGAGATTGGCAAACCGGCAAACCTATCGCTGGATGAAATTTCTTCAAACCAAGGATTTCTTATCACTTCGGATAAAGATAATGAATATTTTCTACTTGAAAACCGTCAGCAACACGGTTGGGACTCATATATCCCTTCTCACGGCATGTTGATTTGGCACATCGATTATAACGAAGGTGTGTGGAACACCAACACCGTTAATAATAAACGATCTCACCAATATGTCGACATTGAGGAAGCCGACAATATTGAAAGCGACGGCACAGTAGATGGCGACCCATTCCCTGGCTCTTACAACATCACATCATTCACCGACGATACTGCGCCCGGAATGCGTCTTTGGGATGGCAGCGGTCTGTCTAAACCGATTACGGAAATCACTGAGCGAGATGGTATCATCTCTTTCGCTATTAGCGGTGGAACCCAGGAAATGACACCGGTAGAAGCTCTCGAGGCCTCCGATATCGACATGGAAGCATTCACCGCCAACTGGACAGCAAGCAGCGAAGCCGACAGCTACCTGCTCACCGTCTACACTACAACCACATTACCTTCCGGGAAAATCGCCTACAGTTATGTTGACGGATTTGAAAAACGCAATGTTGGGAATGTAACCTCTTTTAGAGTAACAGGCCTGCAACCGGCTACAGAATATAAATATAGTGTACGCTGTGCGGATTCAGAATCCGGCATGGAGAGTCTTGCGTCAAATGAAGTTTCGGTTACTACCTTGCTCCCATCATTTGAACTAACCTCCCCTATTGCACTCCCCGCCACGGAGGTTTCCGCCGAAGGCTTTACGGCTAATTGGCAAGCGGTTGATGGTGCCGACGGATATTTACTCAGTGTCTACACTAAGCAGTATGGCGAAGCTGCCACCACCATTGTAGACTTCACTGATGGCCTGAGCGCCCTACCATCCGGATGGGACACAAACTCAAATCTCACCTACTCCCAATCAGCCTACTCCGGGAATGCAGCGCCATCCCTGCGACTGGCAACATCCGATAGCTATATAGCAACCGCATCATTCACCGACTTTATCCGCGGATTTGAATTTTGGCACCGTGGCGTAAATGCTGCTAATGGTTCGTTACTTAAAATTGGGGCATTGGTTGGGAATGCATGGCAAGAGTTAACCACATTTGACGTAGACAACAGTGCCGGAGGTAAAGTAATAACCCTCGATGAAGCGGAATTGCCTAACCAATGCTTAGCGTTAAGTATCACATATCAGACCGACGGACGTGGCTCAGTAGCTATCGATGATATCAAGGTGAGCCATGGAGGATTAGAAGCAACAACAGCTGCCAACGGATATGACAACCTTAACGTAGGCAACTGCTTGACATATAACGTTTCTCTCCCACTGGAGAGCACATACTACTATACAATTAAAGGTACTTCTGGCGATACCGTCTCACTGGTTTCAAACGAAATTGCGGTAAGCAGCAGTGCTTCTCTTGCATCGGTCACCGCCGATTCCGGTTGCGCAGTGAAAGTCAGCGGAAACAGCATCTATGTCACCACGGATAGTACCAAAACATTAGCGCTCTACTCAGTAACCGGCTCACTGATTGACCGTTGCAAGGCGCAAGCCGGAGCGACTGTGCTTCAGGCCCCGGCT
>CAZKYD010000007.1:0-4929 GCA_964556875.1 uncultured Alistipes sp. | reverse complement strand
TCGCAAAGTAGTACAACCTAAAAACGAATAATAATAACAACTCATACTCATCAAAATTCAACCACCACTATGCGTAAACAAGCATTTACACAAATCGCAGTCTTGGTGATGTTGCTCCTATTTGGCATCGTCACCAATGCTAGGTCTTTGCCCAACTTGACTTCTAAAGTCACTCCGCAAGCGATCTCCTTAGCGCGTGACCATCAGCAGAAAGAGAGTCGCATCTCAATTATGCCTCCACAGCTCACCGTTAGTAAAAAAGAATTACCCTCACGTCGTCATGTGATGCCATTTCGTATGCCGATAAATCAAGCACCGGCACTACGAAATATTACGTCGGCCGATGGTTCAAAAATCTATGGCTGCATGATTTATAATTCCACATGGACCGAAGATAACCAACCTTACGGCATGTATGCTTTCGAACTTGGCAACGGAGAATCAATATCAGCAATTGCTACCGGCGATGATTATGTCGCTACCGGTGGTGGTGTGTATGCCAACGGTAAATTCTACTTCGTAAGCTATCTATCGTTTATGGGATATATTTTGGCCGACCTCAATGTTTGTAATTTTGAGACATGGCAGGTTGAAGAATCTATCCCAGTAGAAGTTGGTGCAGTGGCTCGCGATATGACCTACGACCCTGAAACCGGCAACGTTTACGGATGTTTCATGAATGATGATGCCGATGGATGGGTGTTTGGCCGAATGAGTCTTGAAACCGGCGAACGCACCGTGCTCAGTGAGCTCGATTTAGTGTTTGTGGTGATTGCCGCCAACTCAAAAGGGGAGATTTATGGTATCGACTTGCTTGGCGATTTATACAAATTTGACAAGCTTACCGGAGCGAAAACACTGATTGGCAACACCGGCCGCAAACCGGCTTATTCCGCCTCGGGGTGCTTCGATATGCGCACAGATAAACTCTATTGGGAATGTCTGGAGACCGATGCCGTAGCTCGTGTGTTTGAAGTTAATGTAGAAGATGCTTCGGTAACTCTCTCTACAACCTTACCCAACTCCTCTGAGCTGGTAGCCATGTTTATTCCCGTTCCGGAGGCAGATGATGATGCTCCCGCTGCAGTAGATGACCTTAAAGCGAACTTCGCAGGAGCATCTCTGAGCGGTTCGATCGATTTCACTCTACCGGTAACCACCTTTGCCGGCGCTCCGTTATCGGGCGATCTTCACTATGTAGTTACCCAAAATGAAGTTTCAATCAAATCAGGCGACGCGGCAGCCGGCACCCAACTTTCATTGCCGATTACCGTTAGCACCGATGGCAACTATCGTTTTACTGTTACTGTATCCAACAGCGTTGGCAATAGCCCGGTTGCAATGGTTGAACAGTGGATAGGTTATGATATCCCCGCGGCTGTAACAAACCTCAAACTCGCCAAGACTGACACCCCGAACAAAGTAAAACTAACTTGGACAGCTGTAAATTCTACAGTCCACAACGGTTATATCAACAGCGAGGAGGTGCGCTACAAGGTAGTCCGTCAGCCCGGTAATGTTGTTGTTGCCGAGAGTCAGGCCGAGACATCCTTTGAAGAGACCTTGCCCGCTGATGCAGAGTTAACAACATACTATTATGATGTCTACGCTCTCAATAATAATTATAGCAGTTTGGCTACAAAGTCGAACGCACTCAGTATTGGAGTGGCATCTCTCCCCTTCTTAGAAACCTTTGATGATAATGGCATTGACCTATTCTATGTTGTTGATGCTAACGGAGATGGCTTCACCTGGACCTATGACCCCACTTGGGAAGCAGCTCGTATCCGTTACAGCTCAGCTAATAATTACACTGCTCCGAAAGACGACTGGCTGTTTGCCCCTCTGGTTTCATTGCAAAATGACCGTCTATACCACTTCTCGTTTGACACTCGTTGCTACATGAGCTCCGAGCCTGAGCGCGTTGAAGTTAAGTTAGGGAAAGCGCAATCGGTTGAGGCTATGACGCAGGTAGTATTCCCGGTTACAACTGTTTCTAACGACGAACTGGCAACCTACGACAAATATATTACTGTTGCCGAAAATGGCAATTACTCTTTCGGTATTCATGCTTGCAGCCTTGCCGACAAAATGTATCTCTATGTTGACAATGTCGAGATTTCCGAAGGGCCGCTATTAGGCACCCCGGCAGCCGTAACAAATGTGAAAGCTAAAGCCGGCGATGACGGCGAACTGACCGCCACCTTAACCTTTAATGCCCCAACTCAGACTGTTGAGGGTGGCAGCTTGTCGGAAATCAGCAAAATTACTGTCTCTCGCAACAACACCCTTGTTAAAACATTCAGCAGCCCTACCCCCGGCGAAGCTTTGACCTTTGAAGACAGCAACGCCAAACAGGGCAACAACACCTATACTATTGTTTGTGAAAACTCTGTCGGGACCGGTTTCTCTGCCTCAACAACCGTATTTGTCGGGCATGATTACCCCGGCTTAGTAAGCAACGTGCGTGCTGTCGACAATAATGGTACGGTTACCATCACTTGGGATGCTCCAACCAAGGGCGCCAATGGCGGATACTTCGATGCAGATGCACTCACATATATCGTTGTACGTGCCAACGACGAAGCTATTATAGCCAACAAGATCAAGGCCTTAACCGCCAACGATGCTAACCCGCCGCTTGGTGGATATCAGCAAGAATTCTTCGCCTACTATGTTTACGCTGTTTCACCTGCCGGAATCGGCAACGGCTTAATGTCGAATATAGTGCCTGTTGGCGAAGCGTTTGCTATGCCTTTCAAGGAATCATTCCCTGATTGTACTCTAACTAACGACCCATGGGATGTTGAAGTGCCGGATAACAGCGGTGGCTCATGGAGTTTGGTAACGGAGGGCACCAATCCTGAGGCATTGCCGCAGGATAACGATGGAGGTATGGTTTGCTTCATTCCGAGCGACGAAGGGGACAAGGCTACCCTATATTCCGGTAAAATTGACTTTACAAATGCATCCAACCCCATCCTGCAGTTCTATTACTACTTAGTAAGTGACAGTCGCGACTATCTAACCATCTATATCTCAGCTGATGGCGCCGAATTTGAAAAGCTTCAGGTGCTCAGCTATTATGCTCAAGATGGCGATGAAGGCTGGCAGAGTCTATCTATCAATCTAAGCAAGTATGCATCAGCCAAATATATTCAGTTAGCATTCGAAGCCGAGTCGTATGATGGGTCATACTATCAATATCTCGACAACATAAAGGTTCGCAACTTGTATAACTACAATTTGGCAGTTGATGCGCTGAATGTGCCTCGACGTTTGAAAGTCGGCAACCCGATTGATGTAACGGCAACCGTAGAAAACACCGGAATTGTGCCGGCATCGAAATATCAAGTAAATCTGCTGGTCAACGGAGATGTTATCGACTCACAAGATGGCGTATCTCTGCTCCAAGATGAAAATGCAAACTTTACATTTAGCGTAACCCCGACCGTTCACTTTGGCAAGGAAGCCTTGCTATCTGCCGAGGTGATATGGGATAAGGATGAAGATGCTATCGACAACTCCTTGTCGGCTGCTGCCGTGCCGGTTACCCAACCCAACTATCCTGCTGTTGATGATCTTGAAGGAGAGCTCAACGACAATCAGGTAACACTTGTGTGGAACGAACCGCTCCCGTCAGATGCAGATGGTTCGCCCGTAGTTGACGGCGCGGAAAGCTACAAGGCTTTCGCCATTAATAATATTGGCGAGTGGACAATGGTCGACCGCGATAAGAGCGCTACATACGGCATCGGCGATGGCTCCGGCACTTCGCTAACCTATGATAATGCAGGCAAGCCCATGGCGTTCATGGTGTTTAATCCCGGCGCGGCAGGTATTGTTACCGATGGCTCTATCCCTGAAAATACGGTATGGGCGCCTTATGAAGGTTCACAGATGTTTGCCGCCTTTGCAAGTCAAGATGGAGAAAACGACGATTGGATGATTTCACCAGAACTCACCGGTGACGCCCAGGAAATCTCATTCTTCGTTAAAACAGCGGTAGACACATGGGGTCTGGAGCAATACGAAGTGCTCTACTCTACCACCGGCGACGATGTAAATGATTTTGTTAAGATTGGTGCCACACGTGAAGCTCCAGATGAGTGGACAGAAGTAAAAGTTGTGCTTCCATCCGATGCTCGATATTTTGCTATTCACTGTGTGTCAGACGATTGTTTCGCATTCCTCGTTGATAATATCAAATATTTGCCACTCTCATCCATACGCGAAGAACTATCGTTGATCGGCTACAACGTTTATTGCAATCGTGTGAAGCTCAACGATGCTCCGGTTGAAGAGATGTCGTATGTCGACACCATCTCAACCGATGAAGCGCATAGCTACTATGTAACCGCCGTTTACGATAAGGGAGAATCGCCTATCTCAAATATTGTAACAATAGGCACTTCCGGCGTGGCAAATATAGCAACAGCATCTGCCGTGAAGGTGATTGGCGAACATGGTGCAATACGCGTACTCAACGCCGCCAACAGCAACGTTACTGTCTATGCTGTTGATGGCCGGTTAGTAGCTAAACATCACAAGATAGGTAACGATGACCGAATCGCCGTAGCGAGCAACTCTCTATATGTTGTCTCTGTCGGAGATGCCTCGTTCATTGTAGCCGTAAAATAAAGATATCTTTTAACTTCATCATTATTAAATCATTATGATACAGAAACTAACTCAGTGCTTAGCCGTGTCGGTAGCCCTGGCAGGGCTTGCCGCCGGCTTCGGCAACGCTGAAGTTTTCGCTGCTCGCAATCAGCAACAAAAAGCGATTGTGTCACAGAAAGCGCTCGGCTCCCCCGGTAAATGTACAAATGTTGTGGTCTCCGTATCGGAACCCAAAGACGATGGTACTGCCGATTTGACAATCACATTTACCACACCTACAACTTACTATGCTGATTACGACGAATA
>CAZKYD010000006.1:31041-35080 GCA_964556875.1 uncultured Alistipes sp. | reverse complement strand
GTGGATTAATGTTTAAAGTGGCGGAAGCCTGTCATTACCATGGCAACTGAGTTCTCATCACAATATTTGATGGAGTCGTTGTCGCGGATTGAGCCACCGGGTTGAATTACTGCATCGACACCGGCCTGGTGAGCGATTTCTACACAGTCGGCAAACGGGAAGAATGCATCTGAAGCCATCACCGCGCCATTGAGGTCGAAACCGAAGCTCTTGGCTTTGTCGATAGCCTGACGAAGAGCGTCTACGCGAGAGGTCTGACCAACACCGGCAGCACATAGCTGACGATTCTTGGCGAGGACAATTGCGTTGCTCTTGCAGTGCTTAACGAGCTTGTTAGCGAACAGTAGGTCGTCAACCTGATCGGGATTTACAGCCTTTACGGTTACTTGACGAAGCTCTTCAGGCGTTTCTACCTTGAGGTCGCGTTCTTGAACCAAGGCACCGTTGAGTATTGAACGGAACTGGCGAGTTGTTGCGAGAGTGCTCTTCTGAAGCAGAATGATGCGATTCTTCTTTTGCATGAGAATTGCTAATGCTTCATCGGAGTAAGCGGGAGCGATTACAACTTCAAAGAAGATTTTGTTCATCTCCTCAGCAGCCGCTGCATCAATTTCACGATTGGCAACTAACACACCGCCGAATGCGGAAACAGGGTCGCCGGCAAGGGCATCTTTCCACGCTTCGAGGATAGTGGAGCGAGTTGCAACACCGCAGGCATTGTTATGCTTGAGAATTGCAAAAGTGGGATCGGAGAATTCAGCGATAAGACTTACGGCTGCATCAATATCGAGCAAGTTGTTGTAAGAAATTTCCTTGCCGTGAAGCTGATCAAACAGCTCGTTAAAGTTGCCGAAGAAGTATCCCTTCTGGTGGGGATTTTCGCCGTAACGCATAGTCTTTTCGCCATCGATAGCCACGCGCAAACCGGTAGGCTTTTCTGCGAGTGAATCGAAATAGCTAAAGATAGCCGAGTCGTATTCCGAAGAAACCGCGAAAGCTTCTTTTGCAAAGAATAGACGATCGGCGAGAGTCGACTGAGCAGCGCCTTCACGTTCCAGCATTTTGCGTAAGGGCTCATACTGGGCTTTTGAAGCAACGATTACCACGTCGTTGAAGTTCTTGGCAGCACCGCGAATTAGAGAGATGCCACCGATATCGATTTTTTCAATAATATCTTCCTGAGAAGCGCCTGAGGCTACGGTCTGTGAGAAGGGGTAGAGATCGACGATTACCAGGTCGATAGAGGGAATTTCATATTGTTTAGTCTGCTCCTGGTCTTGGGCATTGTCACGGCGGTTAAGTATACCACCGAAAACTTTGGGATGAAGAGTCTTAACACGACCTCCGAGGATTGAGGGATAGCCGGTCAAATCTTCAACAGCTTCACATTCATAACCGAGGCTGCAAATAAATTCGCGAGTACCACCGGTTGAAATAAATTTTACGCCTGAATTGTTCAGGAGACGTAAGATTTCGTCTAAGCCGTCTTTGTGAAAGACCGAGACAAGAGCAGTTTTGATTTCCTTGATGTCTGACATTTGCTAAACGCTTTTACAGATTTCTGATAGCGAGGAGGCGGAACAATCCGCCACTAATTTGACTGCAAAGTTAGCGTTTTTTTTCGACAATAATATTGGATAATAACGCGTTTTTTCGTCTCTGCTTAAAAAAAATGAATATCCTATGCCATCCGCATCTGTCAACTGCTCTTTATCCCTCAATAATTTTGCAATAGATAAAAGTATCAAAGCCGATTCCTAACGTGAAGGAATCGGCTTTGAATATGTTAGTTATTAGACTGTTGCTTATTTGACAGCAACTTTTTCTGTAGCTTGCTTACCGTTGCTATATGTGGTAACTTTCACATAAATTCCGGCAGTGGGATTCGCAACCTGGCGGCCTGAGAGATCGAAATATTTAGCAGAAACTTCATTTACATCATCTGAAAGCTTCTCGATGGAGGAGTTGTCGCTTACAATGAAACTAAATTTCTTCCAAATATTGGCAGCTTTGTAGTCGTCAATGCTTTCTGCAGGAACATTCAGAATTACATCCTCATATCCGTTCCATTCATCTTCTGAGAAGAGTTCATAGTTAAGTTCTTGTGGTGTAACAGCCTTATTATAGATGTTCTCGAGAGCTGTATCACCTGCAAACATATATTCACCTATGGAAGTAACCGTTGAAGGAATGGTAATTTCGCTGAGCTCGGGGTTAAAGGCTAGTGCCAATTCTCCGATAGTTTCAAGTCCTTCGTTCAGAATGATTGTTTCAATAAGAGAATTGCCTTGAATAGCACGGTTGCCGATACGCTTGAGCCCGGAACCAGCTTCGAAGGAGATCATCTTGGTATCGAGCGCGAAGGCATAATTGTCTATCTCTGTAACGGAATCAGGCAACTTGATACTAGTAAGCGAGGTCTGCTGGAATGCACTTTCACCTATGTATTCAAGATTTTCGGGGAGGGTAAGAGTGGGCAGTGATGTTGAAACAGCTGCAAAGTTCTCTATGCGTTTCAGTGATTTCGGGAGGTTAAGCTGAGCCAGATTTCTGCTATAAGCGAATGTGCCTACCGGAATCGATTCAACGCCCTCTTGAATATCTACATTTTTGAGTTTCAAGCATTGGTAGAACGATGTTTGTCCCCAATCTGTAACAGTGCCGGGGATGGAAACTGACTCTAACGCAGAGCACCCTTTGAAGGCTGATATGCCGATAGTGGTAAGACCGTCATTGAGCTCCAATGTAGAAAGAGATGTACAGTTGTCGAAAGCGTTATCGCCGAATTTGCGGAAACTTGCAGGGAAAGATGCGCTCTTGAGAGCATAGCAGTCGGAGAATGCAAAGCCGCCAATTTCTTCTAAGCTGTCGCCGAATGTTACGGCCGACATATTGTCGCAAGTGTCAAAGGCTTCTTCTCCGATAATACGAAGTGTTGATGGGAATGTTGCAGAAGTGATGCCCGACATCTGATAGAATGTGTAGGGGCGAATTTCTGTAACATTAGCAGGCACAGTCATCGCACCATTCTGATAAATGGAGCTCAGAAGAACGGTGCCGTCTTTGGTCATTAAGAATCCATTTTCAGCCTTATAATTATTATTGGCTGCATCAACGGTAAGTTCAGTTAAGGATTTATTGCTCATGAAAACGGCATCAGCAATCGAGTTTACAGAAGCCGGAATTGCAACTGACTGGAGTGCGCAGCTATAGAAAGCGCGTTCGCCAATTTTTTCAACATTGGTGTTGAAAGTCACATTCTGTAAAGCTGAGACATTGCAGAATGCGCAATTTTCGATAGAAGTAACCTGCTCAGGAATGGTGAATGATGTTGCACTGCTACCGGCAGGATAGCTAATCAATTTCTTCTGATCTATTGAGTAGAGAACGTTGTCAACAGCGGTGAAATTTTTATTACCTGATGCAACTAACATTGATGTCAGAGATGTACAAGCACGGAATGGGTTGTTTTCACCTACAGTCTGCAGTGATTTAGGAACAGTAACACTTGAGACTGACATACAGTACCAGAAAGCCTCATTCTTGATTTCTTTCAGACCTTCATTCAAGGTTAAATCTGATAGATAATAGCAGTTTGCGAATGCTCGTTCTCCAATTGTCCGAAGTTTGCTATCGCAAGTTACCTTTATCAGTTTGGAACATCCATAGAAAGCATAGTCTCCAATCGTCTTGATGTTGTCTCCTAATACTAATTCAGTCATTGCACTGGCAAACATACATGAACTTGCACCGATCTCTGTTACCTTATATTCTACATCGTTATAAGTGACTGTGCTGGGGACGGTGATTGTCGATTGAGAGTCTGCATTATCCTTGAGACTTAGCAGAGTTGCTGTTTGGTAAGCGGTATTAAGCTGGTAAGTATATCCGCCATTTTTATATTCAACGAGATCGTCTTCATTAACTGGCAGATCTGGGTCTTCTTCCTCCGGATCCTCTTCTTTATAGAAGCGAATAGAGTAGACCTCAAACTTTTCGCCGTTGGTGTTGGCAGGGAGATAGATATTGAAGCTCTTGA
>CAZKYD010000006.1:0-30941 GCA_964556875.1 uncultured Alistipes sp. | reverse complement strand
GCTCGATGGTCATTGTGTAGCCATCCTTGTTGATCTGATAGAAGTCCGGCCCCTTGCTGTAATCACTGCTTGTGAAGTCTGCAATAGTCATCACATAGGCAGCGTCATCATCCACTACCGGTGGTTGGGGTTCTTCCTCTTCTTTGTAGAAGCGAATAGAGTAAACCTCAAACTTTTCGCCGTTGGTGTTGGCAGGGAGATAGATATTGAAGCTCTTGAGCGGAGAGGTGGGCTCAACGGTGATAATGTTGTCGGTCAATGAAACAGGCACACGGTTTTTAGAGGGGAAGGTGGTTTCATTGTCCCATCCGGTAGCGATACCCACAAATTTAATTTGAGTGGTCTCGTCGCATTGAATAGAGATATGGTTGCCTCCGTACAGTGTAAGTTTGCCATCAGCGATTGTAGGAGCCGAGTCGCCGGTGTACTGCTCGATGGTCATTGTGTAGCCATCCTTGTTGATCTGATAGAAGTCCGGCCCCTTACTGTAATCACTGCTTGTGAAGTCTGCAATAGTCATCACATAGGCAGCATTGTCGTTGATCACCGGTGGTTGTTCATCTTCTGATTCTGCATTCGCGAATCCGAAAGATGTGCCTTCATAAGCAGCGAAAGCCGGGATTAATCCTAATAAGGATACTCCCATGATATACGCTGCAATGTGGTTAATCTTCTTCATTGATTGCATTGTTAATAATGATTAGTATGGATAATTGTTGTAAGCGTTATTTAAGGACAACTTTTGATGTAGCTGTCTGACCAGTGCTATATGTAACAACTTTGACGAAAAGCCCATTCTGGGGATACTGGACAGATCGGCCTGCGATATCGTAGAATTTAATATCGCGCACTTCTAAGTTGTTTTCATTTATCATCGCCGAACCGGTAGTGCCTGAAAAAGCAAATTCGGCAGCATTCACGATGGTGCCATTGGTTTTATTTACAAGAATGGCTATAACTTTGAGTTTCGATTTATCTTGAATTAGATAAGTGTCATACTTTACGCCAATCGCTTTCGTCGTGTCAAAAGAGTAAGTCGTAGTGATGGGATTATCTACAGTGATATTCTCGATTGTTTCAGACTCATCGCCATTTAATACAGATGAAAGTACGATAACATCTGGATAAGAAATGTCTTTGACATATTCCGGTTCGCTGCAATAACCTCGGAGATCTTCGGGGTATGTTTGCGGATCTCTATTATAAAAATAATTATGCTGCCACCATCTGCGGTTGTTGCCATCTTCGTCATGCAAGCCATCTGCTAACAGCAGATACTCCATTTTATAAGTGTCAGCCACATCCTTTACAAAAGTGGTAGATGCAGATACATTGAGTATGGTTTGTCCATCATCTGACCAATCTGCAGATACTGAAAGATCGGCGGGCGAAAATTTCTTCTGCAAGGAGATAAAGTCAGCTTCAATGCCGAAATCAGTTTTGCTGCTACCCATGTAGGGATCGCAGCCTATTGAGCGATCCAATATGCAGTATGGGTATGACCCGGGGCTTTCTACTGTTGTAATCGCCATGATATCATCATAATGCCATGCTGCACTAAGGAATGTTTCCGGATATAAAGCCTTTAATTTTTCGATTGCAGCAATCCCACGTAAACACCAACCACACCATGTTCCGGTGTATTCCTCCATAATTGTACGATGCACAGGAACCATTGATAGCACATTAACCGGAAGCGTAATCTGTCGTCCGGCGTCGGGGTTGTCCTCGCCGTTCACTTTGTCGATTACAATACCTACTTGCTTTAGTCCCTTTTCTGGAATTGCAGGGATGGTAATATATTCATTGGCTGTAATGCCAAATTGAGCGGGAATAGTAGTGGTTAACTCCTTGTGATAGGAAGTTGATGTTCCATCGATAGTGCAAGTGTAATCAATCGATTGTGCCGCGTTTGTTCCATGATTAATTAACGTGATAGGCAGAGAACTTACGTCGCCTACTTTGACGTAATACTCTTGGTCACCAGCGATTCCGATTGAATTTTCATGAATATCGCTTTCAAAAGCAATAGTAATCGCAGATGCATTTCCGGTAGTTGACGCCAAGTTGTATCAAGAACGATATGATTTGGCTGAATGCAGCCAAAATGCTTTCTCTTTTGCATCATCCGCACAGGTTGTGACAGCGATAGGGGAGTCTTCACTATTGTTTATGGTAAACGAATAGCCTACATATACACCGTCGGCAGTCATTGTGTAGACTTGTGGAAAGACCAAATTAATCTGGTTATCAGAGGGCGTTACACCCCATTCTGCGATGTCTGGTTTGTTAACTTTGGTGCCATTCTCAACTTCAAGGGTTAATGACTTGGATAACCATACGGTTACATCTGAGATATCGACCCCATCTGGTAATGGAACGCTAAACCCGGTCAGACCGCTACCAACTAATCCGGGATCCACAACCCGAATAGCAACATCTACCTTTTCAGCCTTACCGGTGCCGATATAGCTGACATCTCCTTGTGAATATGAGAAATTTACACTTTCGGCTACCACCGATTGTGTTGTAAGAACTGATGCAAGCACCATTGCTGCTTGCATAAACTGCGTCTTCATCTTATTTTAGTAAAAATAGAAATGTGATTAAATATAAAATGTGATTATTTGAATAATAAATCATTGAATAATATTATTCAAATACTCCATTTGCTTATATATTGACTGGATGTTAGGACTAATTGCACAGCTCGATTGTAATAATCTGACTGTCCGGCACAAAGGTAAATAAAATTTAATAAAGTATTCCAGCTTAAATGTTAAATCTCCTTAATATCGCCTATTCTATGCATTTTGCAAATGTATCTGCAAAATTAATGCCAAAAATCTAAAATATTTAATCTTTTGAATTGAAATGCGAAATATTGTAGAATGTATTATCCCAATTTTGTCGTTGCTAATGATAAGATAGAGATACGTGCAGTTGGTACGGCTGTTTTTACAGTCTCAGCACAAGCTAAAATTGTTGAGCCTGTAGTAATTACATCGTCTACCAATAAAATATGGCGATTCTGAAGCTCTGCAGGTTTATCAACATGAAAGACGTTGCTAAGCGCTTTTCTACGTTCTTTGCCGCTTTTGCGTGTTTGCGTTTTATGGCTTTTCACAGCGCGAAGGTTTACTGCTACAGGAATTCCGGTGATATCATTAAGCCCTTGAGCAATATAATCTGTTTGGTTATACCCACGTCGCAGATATTTCGTCCAATGGATTGGAACTGGGATTATAACATCAATATCATCGAAAAAACCGTCAATTTTCAGTTCGCGCGCGAAATGAGCCGCTAATTCTCGGTCGATAATAGGTTGGTGGTTGTATTTAGCTTGCTGAATTAACAGACTGTAGGGATTATCCTTTTTATAGAAGAAATATGAGGCTGCTTTCTCAATCGGGACATTGAGAGAAACGAGCTTATGTAGTAATTGGTTCTCCGATGATAAATGATATTGTGTGCGAGGAATTTTCCAATGACATTCCATGCATAACAATTCTTCACCATCAACTAACGCTTGATGGCATACCGGACAACATTCCGGAAAGAAAATGCGGCTTAGGTCGTGTAGCCAGCGATGTATCATGGAGCTGTTTCGGTTATGATTTAAGGTGATATGTTGTGGGAGAAGTAATGAGCGTTGGCGTTAGCCTTGCTCATAGCCCCAAGTTGAAGGGTCTTTTACAATCGGTGCTACAATTTGAGATGCAAAACCTCGGGAAAGTCCGGCACGATAAAGCTTTGTACGTCCCTCATATGTATAGCCTTGTTTGATAGTTTTCGCTTTCGCAGTTAAAAACTCGCGGGCAATACGGCTATATTCATCAGGATCAATTTCATCAATTGCTTCTTGAATTATATCTGGATCAATGCGTTTTGCTTTGAGTCCCATGATAATTTTCAACTGTCCCCATCTATTATAGAGGAGTTTATCGCGTACAAACGCTGCTGCGAACCGATGATCATCAAAAAAACGGCGAGACTCCAACGACTCGAGTATAGCCTCGGCATCAACCGGGAATATCCCCCATGTACGTAATTTTTCTTGCAGCTCATAGCGACAATGTTCACCTCTGACACACATGTTCTCTAATCGTTGTGTGGCTATCCGTTTGGTTATTTTTCTGATTTGTAGCATAATCAATACTTTTGTGCATAAAAGAATCGGTTTTTGCCGTCAGTGTCGCGAATAATCGCTGTATCATTGAATCCTAATGCATCGGCATTTGCTTTTAACTCTTTTGCAAATAGAGGATTGATCTCGAAATAGATTTTCCCACCGGCTACTAATAAGGAGTCGGCAGCTTTAAGCAGTGCATTATAAAAACGTAATGGATCAGAATCTGGGACAAACAAAGCCGTCTCTGGCTCAAATTCGAGTACATTACGCGCCATATCTCGGCGTTCTGATTCGGCTATATATGGCGGATTGCTAACGATTATATCAAATTTAGCATCAGGCATCCCTTCAGGAAGGGTCAATATATCAACATGACAAAAATCAACGCGAGTATGCAACGACTTACTATTTTCTTTAGCCACAGCTAATGCATTCTCACTTATATCAATAGCAGTGACGTTAGAAAATGGGATATTTCGAGCTAGGGAGATTGCTATACAACCTGTGCCGGTTCCGGCATCCAGTATGCGCAGATCTTTTTGCTGATTGTCTTTGACAATCAAATCCACTAATTCCGCAGTTTCCGGACGTGGAATAAGAGTGTCGGAGGTAACCTTAAAGGTCATGCCATAGAAATGAGCATTTCCGAAAATCAGTTGAATAGGTTCATCGTTGAGCAAACGTTCAACAACGTCATCAACTTTTTTGCAAATATAGTCACTCACTAACTCATCCCTACGAATAGCTAAGTCGACCGGAGTCCACCCCTTGAGATTCTCAAAGATAATGCGACTCATTTCACGCGATTCGCCATCACCATATTTTGGCGATAAGCGATTGCGAATAGACGATAGGACTATATTTAATGGTTGATCTGACATTCTAAAGTTCAATCAAATGATCAGCTTCAAAATCTTTAATAGCACGTGTGCCGATAACAGAATCCCACATCATCGGAGAAATGCCGTTGCCGGGCCGTTTTACTGTGAGGTTTTCTTCCGTAAGCAATTCTCCGGCTTTAATATCGCGAGCCGCAATGATACTTTTGCGAGCAACCTCAATATTCGGGCGTTCGGAAGCAGAGACGTGCTTCTCGCCATTGCCTAAGGCTTGCTCTATGTTGCGAATAGCTTTAACCATTGCTGTTAACTCCGCAGGGTCAAGCGATGCTCGATGGTCAGGGCCGGGAAGCGACTTATCCAAGGTGAAATGCTTTTCGATAACGTCTGCTCCAAGTGCAACAGCTGCAATAGGGACTTCAATACCAACAGTATGGTCGCTGTAACCAACGCTGCCTGGATTGAGCGAACGCAATTGCCCCATAGCGCGCAGATTAACATCTTGCATCGGTGTGGGATATTGCGTGTTGCAATGAAGCAAGGATACATCGGAGCGAGGTATACCTCCGTCTTCCAATATCTTCAAAGCATTTTCTATTTCAAACAGTTCACACATACCGGTAGACAGGATTACCTTGCCGCCAATTTTGGCGATTTTGCGAAGATATGGGAGATTCGTAATCTCGCCTGAAGGGATTTTCCAATAATCCATCTTTAATGCAGCGAGGCAGTCGATTGAAACCAAATCGAATGGTGTTGACATAAATCCAATCCCAACTTCACGGCAAATATCAGCCAAAGGCTTGTAGTCGTCAAGTTTGAGATGGATTTTTCGGCACATTTCAAGCTGACTTTCCGAATTTCCTGTGGTTTCTTTCTGATATTCTGCTTTAGGGGCTACCGACGAGATAACCAATTCAGGCACAGCGGTCTGAAATTTAACATAGTCGGCACCTGCAGCTTTAGCGGCATGAATCATTTCCACCGCCATATCGTAGTTGCCATTATGATTTACGCCGGCTTCAGCGATAATAATAACCTTCTTCATTGTTAATTAGTTGTGTGAAAACAAACTTCAGCAAAATATCGGCATACACGTGTGCCGCTCTGCCAATCGTTGCATGGAGTTAATTGGAGATTAAGATAATCACGCAGGATAAATTCAGGCAATTGAGCCCCGGCATGGCAAGCACATACCGCACCACCACCTAAACGAGGATTAATCTCCATAAGCATCAAACGCCCGTCTGCACAATCGCGTAACATCTGGATAGTTACAGCACCGCGTAAACCTGTACGTGCCAGTGTATCTTTTGCCAACTGTTGTACGTCTTCGTCGCGGAAAGTTTCAGTAACAGAAGCCTCCCCGCCTTGTGTTTCAATGCGATAACGTGACACAGCGGTGATAAATTCGCCATTTAAGCTAACGTAGCAGTCGGTAGTAATCTCTTTACGATTTGCGATATATTCTTGAAGCAGATAATCTGACTTGTTGGGCAGATTAGCGAGCTCTGATTCAGTTTGGAGAATACGTATACCCTTAGAAGCGGAACCAAAACGAGGTTTTGCTATCATCGGGAACCTATTATTTGCAGGCACCGGGAGGTTTGCTTCGCGGAAGATGCGATCTGCGGTTATTTTATCAAACATTGCTGCAGCACCGTCGGCATCGCCAACAGGCACCCATACATCCTTATACCGATCTCGGCATCGAGCCGCAATCTCAACAGCTCCATCCACAAACGGGATTAATATATCGATGCTAAGTTCTGCAATATGTCTATGCAGATCGTCAATAACGTCAGCATCGCCCCACTTTTTACCTATTATAATCGATGCAATTGCGGCTATGGGGACCATCTCGGTCAGTTCATAGCTAAAGAGTTTAACCTCTACGCCAAGACGTTCGCCGGCAGCAATGAACTTTTCGCCCATTGACACACGTTTCGCGCCACCCAGAAAGAGGATATTAATCTGACGCTTAGTTGCGTTATTGAGATTCTCGTTTACTAACATATCTACTTATCGATTGTAGATGTTAGACTTGTATTTACTTAAATTTGCCGGGTCGGTAAACCATGCAATTGTACGCGAAAGACCTTCGCGAAGCGTTACTTGCGGACGCCAAGGTGTCAGACCTGTAATTTTGGTGTTGTCGCCACACAGACGGAACACTTCGCTCTTCGAAGGGCGCAGACGTTCAGGGTCAACAACATATTCAACATCGGCATTCATCAGCTCTGCAATTAACTTCAATGTGTCGGCCATTGACACTTCAGTGCCGGTAGCAATATTGATTTCTTCACCCTCGATACCGTCAGCCTGAGCTAATGCTAAGAAACCTCGACAGGTATCCTCTACGAAATTGAAGTCGCGCGTAGGGGATAGGTCGCCCACTTTGATACGTCGTTCGCCATTAGCAATCTGAGATATAATTGTTGGGATGATCGCACGTGCACTTTGGCGCGGACCATAAGTATTAAACGGGCGCGCGATAACTACCGGCAGATTGAAAGCATTGAAGAAGCTTTTAGCAATCGCATCAGCTCCGATTTTTGTTGCTGAATATGGCGACTGCGGTTGGCGAGGATGCTTTTCGTCGATAGGCACATATTGAGCAGTGCCGTAGACTTCGGATGTAGAGGTGACAATTAGACGTTCAACGCTGAGATCTTTAGCCGCTTGACACATGTTCATTGTGCCTTTGACGTTAGTGTCAACATAGCTTTCCGGAGCGACATAGCTATATGGAATAGCAATTAATGCGGCAAGATGGAAAATAGTGTCAACTCCTTGTGAAATATGACGGCAATAGGCTGCATCGCGGACATCGCCACACACAATTTCCAGGTTGGGATGGGATTTCCCTTCAAGCCAACCCCAGTTGTTGAATGAGTTATATTGACTTAGAGCCCTAACCTTAATGCCTGAATTAAGAAGTAGGTCAACAAGATGAGAACCGATAAAACCGTCGGCGCCGGTTACGAGTGCATGTTTTATTGTACGTGGCATATTAGCGTTTTCTAAGTTCGTAAGTATATTCTATTGATGAAGATTCATCTAAGTATTTCAAATCTAAATTATCGCCATTCTGATTTACAATGGTCATCGTGAATGGCTTATCCTGAGGAAAGTGTAACGCAGAAAATGGTTTATAAGATTGCGTTCCCTCATCATCGCTATGCGCGAAATTAAATGTCATTGTATTATCAGAGGATTGTTCCCATGTGCCGAATATAGCATAATAGTCGCGATCATACCCGGTTGGGCCAACCCAGACAACTCGAATAATATCATTCTGGAATTGCAGAAAAAATTGTTGTTCGTAGTTGTCCTGAGAAATGTCGTTTTGACGTATATCCATCACTTGCCAGGTCCCGAACCAATCACCGATATCACCATTATTGCGCGTGCATCCGGTGGTTACCAGAAGAAACAATCCGGCAATCATGAGCGAACAGCTGATCAAAATGCGTTTAATGATTCGAGTTTTCATTATATATGAGACAAATGAAAGATATTGTTAAAGGCTATGGTAATCATGCCTCCGGTAGTATTGCCGTAAAGCGTTCCACGATCCATGGCAAAAGCAGCTTTGAAAGTGAAAGCTTTAAGTTGTCGGGGAGAGTATACAGCTTCAACCATGAACGAAGTATCGTTTTTAGGGGTGATGAACGGAGTACGTCCACTGCCCCAAGAACGGCGATATCCACCTAACAATCTGTAAGATAATTCATTCGAGAAACAACCTTCAAGTCCGACATGAAAACCGCGAATGCGATTTGCAGCAAACTGCAAGAATCCATCAGTGTTGTATATCGGGGAAACTAAGAACGGCGACCCGATGGCCATGCCGTAATTGGCATAGGCGTTATATTCATGATTATAATAATAATCATCAGAGCCTTCAGCGCGGTTAGTAATATCTGTGCCGGGATGATCATCCGGATCCCAATGCATAGGTCCTGATTGATTGGTAAAATCGAGATATTCAACTACAGCGCCTGATATAAAGCCTTTCGTTGAAGCAGAATATTGCAACCCCCAGATTCCATCACAACCGTTAAGCAATCCGATGCCGGAACCATCTTCCCAAGGTTTCTGAAGATATGCTTTAATCGTTGAGCCGTTATTCAATCGATAGCGGAATTGTAGGTCCCAACAACCGAGTGAACTGCCGGAATAATAGTCTAATCCACCATCTGATGGAATAAATATCTTAAAGAACTGCTTTAATCCTTTTGAAAATGAAGCAGTCTTGGTCACTTGCCCATTCGTATACCAGACTGATTCTCCTCCGAAAAAGGCACCCACCTGCATACCGACTGTTACAGATAATCGTTCAGCCGGTTTTGTCCGGAAATAGCAACGTTTATAGCTGTAGAGTGCTCCTTGGTTAAGATGGCTATCGTAATAATTATAATGGTTACGCATCCAGGCGTTGTCGGTCATCTTACCATAGGATATTTCGCCTTGAATCTGCACCCATCCATTGGTGAATGGTATATCCTGAAAGTCACTAAATCCGGCTCGCACTTCTGGGATTGGTCGCGAGTTGCCACTTTCAACTAAATCGCCACTTGAAAGTGTAGCGCTTAGTAGGGCAGAGGTGTGTTCCTTAAGTCCTATAGTAAGGAATATGCCTCGGTAGCGTAGTTCTCCATAAAGTTGTTGAAGCCACAGCCTGGAGGGGTGTTCGGAATGAGGCGCAAGGTATCCATCTTGCACTGTCATTGCTCCGAGAGTCTCATTAGCTGTATATCGCAAATAGTCGGTAGCCGAACTGTAACCACCTATTACATCAACCCCAAAACCGTAGCTAAAACGTCTCGATGCATCGGTCTTATGATCAATGGAGAGTCTAAGTAAGGCATCTTTACTCTGTGTAAGTATGCCATGATTATTTGAGGCTATATAATATGGGGTGAAATTGCCGTTACCGGCAGCAAATATGCCTTCAGCTTTTCCGTTTAGTGTAAATCCTGTTGATGCACTTACAGGGTTTTGGCTATTATCATCAGTCGGCACATTACTCTCTGCTGCTATGTTTCCATAACATGCAAGGCAAAGGGCTAATGTTGCAATCTGTTTCATATTTCTATAAACGTAGATTCTTGGTCGCGATGATATGTGTTTATATGTCGATTGATTTTTTCGGCGTAAACTTCTGAAATTGTAATGAAAATTCCGGTTTCTTCAACATCGCCAAATTCATCATTTATGGCGGTACCGAAAATTTTCATTGTGGGGCTTAGGCTCATATATGCATTGACCAAAGGCGGAATTGTTATGCCGTGGTTGCGAATTGCATTGTTGAGAGTGCGATAATCTTCCGTAAAATTCTCACCAGAGAACATCTCGCAGAATTTCCCATCGCCATCGCCAGTATAAATAGGGAAATAGGGGGTTACTAATCCGTCTTTATCTCGGAAATATTTTCCTAAGAAATATAGGAGCATATCACGACATTCTCGATCATAGCTGGGATACATTGTGAATTTCCCGAAGAGGTATCGGATATCCGGATACTCTACAGTTAAAGCTCCAAGCCCGTCCCAAAGATTATCTAAAGCGAATATCGCTTTTGCTCCGACGCGAGAGGATTGATATTCCAATCTTACAAAAGAGCGACCTAACTCAATAGTGTGAGGCAGATAATCCGAGATAAATTCCGGTGAGAAGTTGAACATATGCGAAGTCGCAATACGTGGCTTCCCATTTATCAGCTTTATATCTTTGCCAAGGATAAACCTATATCCTCCAATAATTTCGCGATCCTGAGGAGACCAAACTAATAGTTGACGACACGGCGGGTCCATCACATCAAATTGGTCAATGTCACATTCCTTACCCGTGCCTCCGCCGGCTGTACGGAAAGCAATTTCGCGAAGTCGCCCGATTTCACGCATCGTATTGGGTGCATTGAAGGCATCAACGATGTAAATTTCGTTGCCCCCTTTATTTGTGGTTCGGAGCATCCTATTAGGAGTCAGCTCCGCTTGAATGTCATCGGGTGAAACCGCATCAATTATTTTCTCAGCCATAATCTTGGTTATTGTTCAATCTTCAGATTTGAAAATATCGGCAAGTCGGGATTGTCGGCATGAATATTATATACATATGCACCGACTGCACGAGCACAACCGAGAGCATCAGGCCCCGGGGTAAGCATTTGCCATGAAATAGGCCCACCGCATGCGATTGTAAATGTACTATTCTCCATTTTCAACATTTCGCTTGGCAAGAGTATCATCTCGAAATTAAACTTGATGCCAAGTTTAGTTCGCAGATTTGCCATCTTATAGAAATGTTGCGAATTTTGTCCGCTGAAGAAAAGCGGAATTACATCACGTTGGTATTGATAGGCTTTGTTGACAAACATTTTGTTCCATTGCAGGTCAACAACCATCTTTTTGCGGACACGTTGAACCGGAACTTTTTGAAGTCGAGATACCAATCCGGCAGGAAACATTATGATAGGATCATCACCCTCAAAAGCTTCGTCAATAGCCTTGACCGCTGAACGATCTTGTTTGCCGAATTTATTAATAGGCAAAAATACACTCTCGAGGGGTTTTATGGCAGTTAGCAAATCGTTTACCACAAAGTAAACTTTACCACCATGACGGCGTTGCACGTAGTCAATTAAGGCCATGCCGTCAAGACCTCCGAGAGGATGATTGCTTACATATAATACTCGACGGTGTTCCGGATTTAGCAGACGGTTCTCGAATTTTGTATTAATCGAGATGTTCAGCGATTTAAGAACACCGCGGCAGAATTCAGCACCCTCCAATCCGGCATTTTCCTCTAATAGCTGATTTAGACGTTCTTGGCAGATAGTACGTTTAAGCCATTCCACGGCACAACGTGGAATATGCTTATACATCTTCGGCAACCTTTGCTTAAGGATGCTGTCGACATCTATCTTTATGATGCTATTATTTGACATTGGTATCTTTTCTTTGGCAAATTTACTATTTTTCAATGAAAGTAGGATGAAATTTCCGTGAAATTTCTTAAGTTTGCATAAAATTATGATAGCCGAATTAATTATAGCGGCAATATTAGAATATGGGAACCTCTACATTATCCAAGATATCAGACTTTGCTCACAACTTAAACAACACTCTAAAGAGCTGTTGTAGACTCGTTTTGGAGTCTTCTGCTGGCAATGTAAGCAGGCAGATTCAACCAGGAAGTTCTCTCATTATTTTAGGTAATGGCCCATCGCTGAAAAATAATTTGCGAAATGACTTTGAGCAGTTATGCAGTTCGGACACTTTGGCTGTAAATTTTGCAGCAAATTCACCGGAATTTATAGCGCTCAAGCCTAAATACTATGTTCTTGCCGACCCGCATTTCTTTGACAAGGCTTTAACGGATTCTAACGTGAAGCGTCTCGTTGAGAACCTAAATGCCATAGATTTTGAGATGACGCTATTTGTGCCGGGAAGAGCACGCAAAAAAGCATTACAGCTTTTTGCCGGGAGTAAGATCGCGGTCAAAACTTTTAATTTTATCGCTGTAGAAGGGTTTGAATGGTTCGAGAACTTAATGTTTTCAATCGGACGCGGCATGCCACGTCCTCGCAATGTTCTTATCCCTTCGATAATGGTAGGGCTCTTGCTTGGATATGAGAACATCTATCTGTTGGGCGCTGATCATTCATGGTTACAAACGCTGTCGGTAAACGAGCGCAATGAAGTTGTTTCGATTCAGCCTCATTTCTATAAAGAGGATGAGAAGGAGCAAGCGCGAGTAAAGGCTGAATATGTTCATCATCCGCTCCACGAAGTTTTGGAGAGTATGATGATTGCTTTCCGATCGTATCATCGTATTCAGCGTTATGCCGAACATAAAAAAGCGCATATCATAAATTCAACCCCCGGTTCGATGATTGATGCATTTCCACGTGGTGAGCTGTTAAAATAACAACGTATTCTATGGATACTTTTTATACGATTTCCGATTCTACCAAAGCAGTTTTTACAGAGAAGCGTAGTCGATTTATAAGTTACGCCTTCCCGGTAGAGACTCGCGAGCAAGCTCGTGAACATGTAAAAAATATTTCCAAAGAATATTTTGATGCTCGACATGTTTGCTGGGCGTTTATGTTAGGCGCTGATAGAACGGATTTCCTATCTAACGATAATGGTGAACCATCTGGTACTGCCGGAAAACCGATTTTAGGTCAGATTAATTCTTACAATCTGACGAATATCGTTATTATAGTTGTGCGCTATTTTGGAGGAATAAAATTAGGCACACCGGGTCTGATTGCAGCGTATCGCGAAGCAGCTCGATTGGCCATTGAGGAGGCGGAAATTATAGAATGTCATCAGAAAGAAACTTTTGAATTTACTTTCCCATATTTGGCTATGAACGATGTCATGAAAGTCGTAAAATCGTCGGATGTAGATATCGTAAGCCAAATATTTGATAATTCCTGCTCAATGACCATTTCGATGCGTGCAGATTTATTTGCCGAAGTGACAGGGCGTTTATTGGCTTTGGATGGTGTTAGCACTCCGCAGCAGGTTGAATAAGCTTCATAATAATCGGCAGATTGCCTGGAGTAGTAAAAAGCTGAAGTTTGCCATTAGTAAGCAATCCGGTTTCAATTAGGAAGTTTTCTTGGAGAGCGAGGAGATGGAGTAGACTAATACGGAATGCTTCAATCGGCGTTACAACTTCGACATTTCGGTTGTAGAAATCTATCGGAATAAATTTGGAATATTCTTGTTCGTAATCTGGCATGACATCGCATTTGGGTAGCTCTTCCTGCATAGTACGAGCATCAACTACATCTTGCTGAAATTTGTCAATGAAATTATGAAGAATCAGGCTCGACGACAGATTGGCATAGATGCGACTAACATGAGCGCACATGGCGTTATGGCACTCTATGAAAGCACTTTCTAATAATGCGTTGCGCAGAGTAATGTTATCATCAGTGCCATTAAAACCTGCAAACGAAGTATCGACCGACTCATGAGACATTTCTGCATAGCATTTTGAATCAGCCCTCAATTTCTCAATAAGCAGGGATATCGCTTCTGCCATATTGGAAATACCATTATTCCAACATAGCATTTCTATTTGCTTTTCAATCTTAGGAAGAATTGAATCGCAATGTATAGCCTTGGCAGCAGTGTTATAATCATCAACGATGGCGTCGATTATCGAATCGTTGAGCCAATCGGGACGCGTCTTAACAAAGTCGCCGTCGTGTTTAAGCAATGAAAGTGACAAATATTTATCACAGACTTTCTGAATAGCCGATTTGAGGTCGCTGTAGATTTTGCTAATATCTACCGCTTTCTGTAATTCTTCGGCAAGTTTCTTAGCTGAAGCTGTTCGCTCCGGGAGTAAACAATATTGCAGCATATCTTGTCGAAAACGCAACTTAATGTAGTCTTGTTGATTCATGGCGAGTTTAAGTGATGTCCATAATGCAAAATTATACAATTCCAACTAATATCCTACAATTTTAGTGGAAAATTTTTACAAAAAAATCGCCGATGAATCGAAATGCCAGTAAGATTGATATTAAAGCTATATTTCTGACACTTCTGAATAGCTTTCCCAATCAGGGTCTTCTTCAGCAACAAACTCCAACGGCAAGACCGGCAGTGAGGCTAATGCTTCGTTCAGTTTTTTGCTAAAGATATTGAGGCTTAGGGTATAGAATACCCATTCTCGACGAGAGTCGCCGGTCGAAATTTCAGTTAGTATTGCAACAGGGTCTTTACGGAAGGTGTTGCTCAGGAGCTCTGTGGCTTGTCCCATAATTTCAGAGGTCGGTTCATCGGGCATCCCATCCGCATTTGCCGTATAAGGCCAAGCAACAATTATGCGATATTTGAATCGTGGATTGCTTTTGAATTTTTCTACATCTGTGCGTACGGTAACGATAATTGTCTTATCGCTAAGATTACTTTCAGCGGGATATGTTAGCCAAGAGCCTTGCAGTTCTTCCATATTCAATTGTATTTATTTTCTGCAAATTTAGCTAATATCGGTGGGATTTCGTAATTTTGTCGGTATAAATGAGGATTTTTCTCATCTTGTTTATGGAAAAAGGAATTAAACTATATATATTAGGCTTGTGCGCGCTATCAGGCTCAATGATTCCTGTGCATGCACAAATTAATGCAGAACAGATAGTTAAGGTAGGGCAGAATGCTCTATACTTTGACGACTATGTTCTGTCTATTCAATATTTCAATCGCGCTATAGCCGCAAAGCCATATTTAGCTCAGCCTTATTTTTATCGAGCGATAGCCAAGCTTAATCTTGAGGATTATCAAGGAGCAGAGGCAGATGCCTCGGAGGCTATTGAGCGAAATCCATTTATCCCGGAGGCCTATGAAGTAAGAGGCGTCGCCCGACAGAATATAGGGCAATTCCGAGGTGCTGTAGAGGATTATGACCACGCTACTCAGCTTTTGCCGAACAACCGCAATTTGATGTTTAATAAAGCGCTTGCATTGCAACAGTTGCAAGAAAGAGATAGCGCAATGGTTGCGTTTAATCAATTAATTGAGGCTCATCCCGGCTATGCTAATGCATATGTAGGGCGAGGTAGATTAAAGGCGGAAGTAGCTGATACAATTGGCGCGATGGCTGATCTTGACCATGCAATTGAGCTATCAAACAAGCTGGCTTATGCATATGTTGTAAGGGCATCATTGCTTATGGCATCGCCTAAGGGATATGAACAAGCCGAGTCGGACATCTCTGAAGCGATTCGCTTAGAACCAAAGGAAGGTGACCTCTATGTAAATCGTGCTTTCTTGCGATATAGCAGAGATGACTACTTTGGCGCAATGGCTGACTACGATTACGCCATTCAGGTAGATCCGATTAACTCAGCAGCTATATATAATAGAGGTCTACTAAGAATGGAGAGCCGCGATAATGACCGCGCAATTGCCGACTTTACGCGTGTACTTGAGTTAGATCCTGAAGACTATCGAGCTCTTTATAATCGCATCTTGCTTTATAGTGATACTCGTAATTATACAGCGGCTCTCAGAGATGTTAACAAACTTATAGAGCAATTCCCCGGGCTACCCGAAGCTTTATATATCCGATCGGATATATATCGCAAACAGGGTAAAATGATGCAAGCAGAAACCGATTACAAAAAGGCACTTGCCATGGCGAAGGCGTTACCGGCAAAGGGGGCGGAGACTGCTGAATTGAACCAAAAACACACTACTGCTAATGTCGCACAAAATAGCGCTAACGAAAAGGCAAATTCCAATAAAGACAAAGGGCAGAATGGCAGTGATAATACGGATAACGAATTGTCGGCAGAATCTGTGGCTCGCCGATTTACCGCCCTGCGCACTATCGATAACGACGTAGATTTACAGCAGGATTTTGTAAATCAAGGAATTCGAGGCAGAGTGCAGGATCGCGATCGTCGAATATCTCTTGAACCGATGTTTGCACTCGGATATTATTCATCATCAACAAATACAGCTACAGATGCACGTAGCTATATTAAAGAGGTTGACGACATTAATGCAACAAGAATGTTGCCGTTCCTGGTAATGGTTGGCAATAAAGGCCTGACTCCGTCAGACGAGCAGATGCTTGAACGCCATTTCGCATCTGTCGAAAACTATAATAAGTATATCTCAACGCATGAACCTCGTGCTATCGACTTCTTCGGCCGCGCTATGGATTATGTGACATTGCGAAATTATTCAGCTGCAATTGCCGATTTGGATAAAGCTATTGCTCTGACCCCTGATTTTGCTATGGCATATTTCTTGCGAGGCGTTGCTCGCTATTCAATGGTCCAATCATCGAATGGCATTACCGGCAATCATGGAAATGCGAATGGGGTAGGCGGACAAGATGTCAAGTTTGAATTGCGAAGCGTAATTTCAGATTTTGATAGATGTGCCGAGTTGTCGCCACGAATGGCTTATGCTCATTATGATAAAGGTAACGCTCTGGTTGAAATGGGCGATTATACATCGGCTCTTGCTGCATACCGTAAAGCTATTGAACTGAAGCCTGACTTCGGTGAAGCTTATTATAATTTGGCTTACGTTTATTTCCAACTCGGGAATAGGGCAGAGGGCGCATCGAATCTTTCAAAAGCCGGAGAACTTGGAGTTGTTCCCTCATACAACTTGCTTAAACGCATGCATTAATCTACAAGAAATAGATAACAAAGAAAAAAATGACTCCGATAGGATTGTTGCCTGTCGGAGTCGTTTTTTATTAGTTATACTGAGGATTGACCGGATGATAGAGCCAATTTTTATAGGAGTCGCCTAATAGACGAACAATTCGATACCAAAACGAGTCGCCATCTTCGCGGAAAATCTCTTCATTTGCCGGCTTTGGAGCTACAGCCCAAACATGTTTAGAAATTTCTTCTTCTAACTGATGAGGATCCCAGCCGCTATAACCAACAAAGAAGCGCATTTTACCATCAGTGTCGCATCCCATATTTACGTAGTCTTTGACTTGCTGGAAATCACCTCCGACATACAGATTGTCGGCGATTTGTTTGGCTCCGTTAAATTCATTGCCTAACGAATGAAGATAGAAAAGACGGTCGCACGAGAGTGGGCCGCCACAATAAATAGGAATGTCTACTTCATCATTTATCCCCTCAATAGCATCGCCAAGGGTATAGCCCGTTGGTTTATTCAAAACAAGCCCCATAGCTGATTTCCCTAATTCATATTCGATTAGGGAAATAACTCCATGATTGAAATACTCCTCGCGTAGAAACGGCTCTGCAACTAATAAAGAACCTAAAGCCGGTTTCCCGGTGGGAAGATTTATTTTGAATATGGAGGAATCAAGATTTTGAATATCCAACTCCATAATGATTGTTTTTAACTTAGTAATATTACACGAATAGTAGATAGTGGGTATACCTACTACTAAATAGCCGAAATGATGGCTTTTAGTGATTTCTTGTTGGCGAAGTTACCACTATTTTATTATAGAAACAAATAAAAACCGAAAAATCAGTGAGCGCCTGTAGCTAATATCGCAACAAAATTGCCATTTTCGACATTTTGGCAACGATAATTATTGCTTCTTTGTCGAAAATGGCTATAAAGTGGATTTGATAAATCTAAATTAGCTATTCAGGAATCGTTCAACATCGATAGCTGCGCGACATCCTGAGGCGGCTGCATTTATAGCCTGCTGATAGGTTGAATCGGCGACATCGCCTGCAGCAAATACTCCTTCTACAGAGGTATTGGTATGAGGACTTTCAACTACGATATAGCCTGCTTTATCAAGTTGCAGTTTATCGCGGAAAATAGCCGTATTGGGATCATGACCGATAGCGAGGAAGAATCCTTCAATGTCAATATCGAAATAACGTTCATTCTCCTGTCCCTTAAACTCAACGAGCTTGGCGCCTTCAAGCACTTCTTCGCCGTATAAACCGACAGTGTTGCAATTGAATAAGATTTCAATATTGCCACGTTCTTTAAGTCTATCTTGCATCACTTGAGATGCGCGAAGATAGTCCTTGCGGACAATCATGTAGACCTTTGCAGCCAGGCCGGAAAGGTAGAGGGCTTCTTCGCATGCAGTGTCGCCTCCACCAACTACTGCCACACGTTTCTTGCGATAGAAGAATCCATCGCAGGTAGCACAAGCGGATACCCCTAAGCCCATATATTTCTGTTCATCGGGTAATCCTAAATAACGAGCAGATGCTCCGGTTGCAATGATAACTGTTTCAGCAACAACTTGGGTACCATTGGAAAGAGTAAGATGGAATGGACGAGATGAGAAGTCAACAGATGTGATAGTTTCTTGCTGAATATTGGCACCGAAACGTAGTGCTTGTTCGCGCATTTGCAGAACAAGATCCGGTCCTTGGATGCCACTTGGAAAACCAGGGAAATTTTCAACTTCGGTTGTTGTAGTAAGTTGTCCGCCGGGCTGAATTCCTTCAAATAAGATAGGGGATAGGTTTGCGCGACACGCATATATTGCAGCTGTATATCCGGCAGGGCCACCGCCGATAATGGCGCAACGAGTAGTAAGTTCGCTCATGAGGATATTATGAATTTCGAGGTTTGATTCTTGGGTTGTTAGTATAGAAAGTCTGATTATTATCGCAGGTCGACCACTTCAACTCCAGGATATGATTTCGTATTAAAGCGGAATGCTGAAGCCGGTTTTGTAGCCCCACCTTTGAAGCTTGAAATCGTAATTGTTGTAAGACGTCCCTTTGCATCTTTAATAGTAACCGCTTTTGGGAGCGATGTTGATGCATTTAGGGTTACGGTTGCAGATGCAAAACTCGATGTCTTTGTTTTTGGCGTGAGTTCTATTTTCTCTTCTCCCGACGATGCTTTGAGTCGGCGGAAAGTGTAATTTTTGTTCAAACTTGAGAGAATTGACAGTGGGTTCGATTCCAGTAATTCCTCGCCGGTTGGTTCGGTTATATCCACTTCTTTAGCCGACGGCGAATATGACCATTGTGTCTTGCCATCATACCATACTTTCATTTGAGGTGTTGAAAGATGAAAGCATTTGCCGGAAACATTCATTGATCCGGATGTAGAATTACCATTATTCCAAACGGTAAATACCACATCCCACGATGGCTTCTGCTTCATCGCTGCAATCATCTTATTGATAGATGATTCAGCTGAGGCTGTTGCTGCAGATGCTGTCGGAGTAGCGGTCACAACGGCCATTAGCATTAGCCAAATGGTGTATAGTATCCTTTTTGGTTTAGTCATGTCAATCATTTAGTCGTTAGTATTTATGATACTTCCAAGCTGCATAGAGTCAATCAAGACGCTTCGAGCTTTACCTCCGGTAGCAGGGCCGACAATGCCGGCAGCTTCCAATTGGTCCATAATTTTACCGGCACGGTTGTATCCAATAGAATAACGTCGCTGCAGCGAAGAAGTTGATGCGACACCGGTTTGTACGATGATTTGGGCTGCTTCTTCAAACAGCGGGTCGCGATCTGCCAAGTTGCCGTTTCGACCACCAAAGGCTGTCTCGTTATTATCATCAAGAGGCTCAGGCAGGAAGTAGGGATGCTCAAAACCGGCTTGATTATCGATAAAGTTGCAAATACGTTGCACTTCCTTTGTGTCGATATAAGCGCATTGTACACGTTCCATGATGCCATTATGAGAGAATAGCATATCACCCTTACCAATTAACTGATTTGCTCCGGGGCAGTCGAGAATGGTTCGAGAATCGACCATCTGGTTAACGCGGAATGCTACACGACCGGGGAAGTTAGCTTTGATAAGACCGGTGATTACGTTGGTTGACGGACGCTGGGTGGCAATAATCATGTGCATACCAACGGCACGTGCCATCTGGGCAATACGTGCAATCGGGGTTTCAACTTGCTTACCGGCTGTCATAATCAAGTCGGCAAACTCATCGATGATGATGACGATGTACGGCAAATAGCGATGTCCCTTTTCCGGATTGAGCTTCTTCTGAATGAACAGCTCATTATATTTCGTAACCTTGACAACTTTTGCGTCTTTCAGAAGGTCGTAGCGTTTCTCCATCTCAATACAGAGAGAGTTTAGAGTCTTCACTACATTATCCATGTTAGTAACAATGGCATCCTCTTCATCAGGCAATTTAGCAAGGAAATGACGCTCAAGCGCGTTGTAGAGGCTAAATTCAACACGCTTCGGGTCGATGAGCACAAACTTCAATTCGGCAGGGTGCTTTTTGTAAAGCAGCGATGCGATGATTGTATTCAGTCCGACAGATTTACCTTGTCCGGTTGCACCGGCAACGAGAATATGGGGCATAGCTGCCAAGTCAGCGATGTAGACATCATTGAAAATGGTAGCACCCATAGCCATCGGAAGCTCGCATTTTGTTTCTTGGAACGCTTTTGATGATAGGATCGAACGAATCGAAACCGTTTGGGCATCGTGGTTAGGAACTTCGATACCGATAGTACCCTTGCCAGGGATAGGTGCGATAATACGGATACCCTTTGCAGAAAGGGTCATAGCGATATCATCTTCGAGTTTCTTAATCTTTGCAATACGAGTACCCTCAACAGGGATAATTTCGTAGAGTGTAACAGTCGGACCAACCGTAGCTTCAATCTTAGTGATTTGGATATCAAATTGTTCCAAAGCCTTGATGATACGTTCCTTGTTAGCTTGCTGCTCAAGGATGTCGTAGTTCTCAACCGGAGGCTTCACATCGTTCAGGAGGTCAATGCCCGGGCGCTGATAATGAGACAACTCTGCTGTAGGGTCATACATTGTTTCAGCACCGATATGACTGGGGTCAACTGTCTCGATCTTGTTAGCAACAACATCGAACGAAGGCCCTGCCTCACCTTCATTACCCTGAGCCTCCGGTTGTACACCTTCGGCAATAGGATTAACTGTCGGCACCTGAGTTGTAGATACTGTCGGCACTGGTGCGACCCGAGCATCATTAATTTGCTCGGGTTCGGGTTCAAGTTCAGGTTGTAGTATAGGTTCTTGACGTTGTTCAAATTGTTGTGCAGGTGTAGTAGCAGACTGTTCCGACTCGTTAGAGTTATCGATTGCATATTCGTCGGTAACTTCGTTGTCAAAGTCAGTGAATCCAACAGAGAGAGCTTCACGTTGACTTTCAGCAGCATTGTCATCGCGTTCTGTAGTTTCCGACCGCTGGTCTTCATCAACATCGTTAATATCGAGCGATGACTGCTCCATAGCTTCGCGCACCTTTGCCTGAGCTTCTTCGCGTTCAATACGAATCTGCTCCTCCTTCTCTTTATGAGCTTTTTGGAGAGATTTATATTTGCGATACAACGAGATAAAATCGTTGAGATAAATGAACACTACGGCAGCAATGACGATAATTGATACTAATGCCGCCCCTATCCATTGAGTATTTGCGACCAAGAATTGATTTACATATAGGCCATGGACACCTCCGAGCAAAACGTCAGAATCACACCAAAGGGCAATAAACCCGGCTACAATAGAGATCGCAACAGCAACTAATAGCGACTTAAATGTCACTGACCAAAAGTTGCATTTCTTGATTCCCATTAAACCAAGACCCAAGATGACAAGATATATAATGGCTGTTATAGAACCGAGACCGAGTCCTTGAGCAAATACTATCTGAGCGACAAAGGCTCCAAACGGACCGCCGGAGTTCTCTACTTTTGCTCCACCGGCTGCAATTTGAGATACAGACATCGAGCTGACTGCACTTTGGTCATCACTCCCGGCACGCATAAATGATATAGCAGCTATTAAGAGGTAGACGGCGATACAGATTAATGCCACTCCAAAAAAGGCGTGTGTCCGCTTGTCAGTAAAGAATTTTACAAATCCGGATTCAGCAAAAGGCTTGCGTTCACGTCGTGCAGCCTCACGATCGGCAGCTTTACGAGCTTTTTCGGCAGCACGTTCAGCATCTCGAGCGCGGCGCTCAGCTGCCTTTTCGGCTGCAATTTCATCACGGCGCTGTAATTCGGCACGTTCTCGTTGACGAGCACGCTCCTCGCGGGCTTCAGATTCGCGATTACGGCGCTGACTGTCGCGACGGGAAATCTCCTCGCGACGGCTTACAGAATCGGTTGATTGACGTCGGCGCTGACGATGTCCGTTAGCCATATCTGATCCTTCACGTTGACGGTCACGACGATCATCGTCTCTGTTATCGTAAGGGTTATCATATCTATTGCTGTTATTTCGTCTCGAATCCGAGTCACGGCGGTCGGGGTTAAAGTCCGATGAACCGCTGTATTGAAAGTCCGGATCGTAGTCGAGTCCGTTAGGTGCAAAATTATATCTATCCATTCGGTATGTTTCTATGAGGGGTAAATTGTTGCAAATTTACGGAATTTATCCAAAAATTCCAATCTAAAATCGCAATGGTATAAAACTTTTTATAAAAAGATTAAAAACTGCCTGATTGTCGACAACATATCGACTAAATATTTTCATATTCGATGGATAAAGACTACCTTTGTAGACGCCAAAATAATTCGGCTGATAAATGAAAGATGACAAACTACTTCCGGCAGCACGTCAGATACTCGAACAGTATCTAAAGTCACATGGCCTACGGCGCACTCCGGAAAGATTTGCCCTCTTGGAAAAAGTCTTTTCTTCCGGGGAGCATTTTTATGTAGATGTCTTGTGTGAAGCAATGGAGTTGGAGAGCTACCATATTAGTCGCTCAACTGCGTATGCTACCATGCAACTATTCTTGGATGCCGGATTAGTCAAACGACATCAGTTTGGCAATCAGCCGGCTCAGTATGAGCGCACTCTTCCCGGCATTTCTAAACAGCATCTTCATCTTGTTTGTACTGTTTGTGGAAAGGTGAGAGAAGTAAGAGATGCAGCTTATACCACCGGTTTGAATGCCAAAAGCTTTGCAGGCTTTAAAGCAGAAAGTTGTGAACTTTATGTTTATGGCACCTGTCAACGATGTTCGAGGCGCAAAAAAGATATACCAAATACCAATCATAAACCTGCCGACCTAAAGCATTCTAACGGTCGTGGGCTTATAAATAAAACTAAACAATAATGAAAGTTGACGTTTTGCTCGGCCTCCAATGGGGCGACGAAGGAAAAGGAAAGGTAGTCGATGTGCTAACCCCGCGATATGATGCGGTAGCACGTTTCCAGGGGGGTCCGAATGCCGGCCACACTCTGGAATTTGACGGCAAGAAGTATGTACTTCGCTCTATTCCCTCCGGAATATTCCAAACCGGACAAACTAACATTATCGGTAATGGCGTAGTGCTTGACCCGGTTCTGTTCCGCGAAGAAGCTGAAGCCCTCGAAGCTTCAGGTGTTGCGCTTAAGAAGGTTCTGAAACTTTCTCGTAAAGCTCACCTTATTCTTCCTACCCATCGTCTGCTTGATGCTGCCGGCGAAAAAGCAAAAGGAGCTGCAAAAATCGGTACTACCGGAAAAGGTATCGGCCCGACATATACTGATAAAGTATCTCGTAATGGCCTGCGCTTAGGCGATGTTGAAAATCCTGCTACCGCAAAGGCGAAATATGAGTCACATCGCGATGCTCATCTGCGTCGCTTGGCTGATATGGGCGCTGAAGTTGATGCAGAAGCATTGGCAAAACTTGAAGCAGCATGGTTCGACGCAATTAACTATCTGCGCGAATTCGATATCGTTGACTCTGAATTCGTTGTAAATCAGTTGCTCAATGATGGCAAGAAAGTGCTGTGTGAAGGCGCACAGGGCACCATGTTGGATGTAGACTTTGGCTCATATCCATTTGTAACCTCTTCGAACACAGTTTGTGCCGGAGCTTGTGTCGGTCTGGGTGTGGCTCCTAATAAGATCGGAGAAGTATTCGGTATCTTCAAGGCCTACTGCACACGTGTCGGTTCAGGCCCGTTCCCTACAGAACTCTTCGATGAGACCGGCAAGAAGATTCGTGACTTAGGCCATGAATATGGTGCAGTAACAGGCCGCGAACGCCGTTGCGGTTGGATCGACCTGGTTGCGCTTCGATATGCCATCATGATTAATGGCGTCACACAGCTGATTATGATGAAGAGCGACGTTCTTGATGACTTCGCTACGATTCGTGCATGTGTTGCCTATAAGGTGAATGGCAAGGAAACTCGCAATTTCCCATTCTCGATCGAAACCGGCAGTGTAGAACCTGTGTATGTTGACATCCCCGGTTGGAAGACTCCGATGACGTCAATCACATCAGAAGCTCAGTTCCCCGAAGCTTTCAGTGACTATATCAAGTTCCTCGAAAAAGAGCTTGGTACACCGATTACAATCGTATCAGTTGGTCCTGACCGTACACAAACTATCGAACGTAAATAAGCTGACCGATATCGCGCGTGCGTAAAACGCACACACTAAATAAAAATCGCGAATTCCTGGATTTGGAATTCGCGATTTTTATTTCTTATTATAAGTGGTGGCCTATTTTATTGTGGGCTATGTTGTTATTTTACCACAACTTTTAGGGCGTTATAGGCACGCAGCGCTTTTGCGCGTGCTTCTTCAACAGTGTCGGCTGTTGCCAGAATAACGCCCATACGTCGATGGCCTTGAACTTCCGGTTTGCCAAAGATGCGGAGTTGAACCCCGGGTTCTTCCAGAACTTTTTCAAGATCTTCAAAGACAACTTCTTTGCTATTACCTTCTACAACAATAGCGCGCGAAGCTGAAGGTCCGTAGAAACGGATTGAAGGGACAGGCAGACCAAGCAACGCACGTGCGTGCAAGCCAAATTCACTCAGATCTTGCGAGATCATTGTAACCATTCCGGTGTCGTGTGGGCGGGGGGATACTTCGCTAAAGATAACATGGTCATCTTTTACGAAAAGTTCTACGCCAAAGATTCCGTAACCACCAAGGGCATCGGTTATTTTCTTAGCAATATCTCGTGCTTCTGCAATGGCATTCTGGCTCATTGGCTGAGGCTGCCATGATTCGCGATAATCGCCGTTCACTTGTATATGGCCGATAGGCTCGCAGAATGTTGTGCCGGAATGAGAACGGACGGTAAGCAATGTAATTTCGTAATCAAACTTAACGAATCCTTCGACAATAACACGTCCAGCACCAGCGCGACCACCTTCTTGAGCTTCCTTCCAAGCAGGCTCTACATCAGCAGGAGTCTTTATGGTAGACTGTCCGTGGCCGGATGAGCTCATTACCGGTTTAACAACACAAGGCATTCCAATTTCGTCTACCGCCTTTAAGAATTCTTCATGGGTGGTAGCAAATTGATAGGGTGATGTAGGAAGGCCAAGCTGTTCAGCAGCTAAGCGGCGAATGCCTTCTCGATTCATTGTAAGCCAAGTTGCGTTGGCGGTAGGGGTGACATTGAAACCTTGTTTTTCAACTTCGAGCAAGACAGGCGTTGCGATAGCTTCTACTTCAGGGATAATGTGATCCGGTTTTTCTTCAAGAATAACCTTTTTAAGAGTATCGGCATCGAGCATGCTAAACACATGATTACGATGAGCTACTTGCATAGCCGGTGCATTCGCATACTTATCGCAGGCAACAACTTCCACGCCATAGCGTTGGAGCTCAATAGCAACTTCTTTACCGAGCTCGCCGCTGCCAAGAAGCAGTGCTTTTTTGCCCGAAGGGGTCATTACGGAACCAATTTTAGTCATTTCTTATTGGTATTGGAATAGAGAATATGGTAGTGAAACAAAGTTTGTTTGCAAATTTACTGATTTTTGCTGAACAAATATCTATGAGATGTAGAGATTATTTACGGGCTATTGCTTCTTCAGCGGCAGAAAGCTTTTCAGATGAGCCGACATCAAACCAACTATAGCCGTCCGGGAGCAACATTCGCTTAATTTTTAAGTTAGCTATGTTTGCTAAATAAAAAGGCACGATAGAAAAGGGCTTTATGTCGCCTTCAGCAAATGTCTCCAATAACGGGAATAGCCTTGGACTTACAATGTGAACGCCATTGAATGGGGATGGATCTGCATCATCTGATGGCTGAAAGTTAGCTGGCTTAAGTTCGCCAGTTGAGAGATTTTGCCAACCAAGTAGCCGGTTATCTTCCTTGCTGAAATATAATGTGCGTGAAGATTTTCGATGACTACATAATAGCATGATATCAGCATTGTTATAATTGTATTCTTCAATCAATACTTTCAGAGGTAAATCAGTCATAATGTCAGCATTATGAAGCAGTATTGGTTCGCTGGAATTCCCTTTCAATAGGAGCTCTTTTGCTTTAAGCAGGCCACCGCCGGTATCAAGCAATAGATCGGTTTCGTTGCTAATAGTAACGTTTAAACCGAAATTATTATTGGTTGCAAGGAAATCGGTAATCTGCGTAGCAAAATGATGGACATTGACAACAACATCATGAATCCCGGCATTAGCAATGTTAGTTAAAACACGTTGTAACATTGGTACACCGCCAACAGGCACCAACGCTTTGGGGTGGTGCTCAGTAAATGGTTTTAATCGAGTGCCGAGTCCGGCAGCAAATATCATTGCTTTCATAAAATTGCTGGATTATATGGCTTTTGAGGATTGCGTAGAAACGAATCAAATTTTATTGTAACATCTTTAGCCGGCAATAGCTCAGATATGCCTTGCTCACGATGAAGCAATTCTACTCCTACGCCATATTTATCATTGAGATGACGAGCAACAGCATCAGCTGAGTAAACCGAGCGGTGTTGTCCACCGGTACATCCGAAGTTGATTGATAAATGAGTAAAATTACGCTGCAGATAACGCTCTACCGATGCGTCTACCAGGCGTTTACATTCCTCAATAAAGGGGAATATTTCGCCGTCACGTTCAAGGAAATCTCTTACAGGTTGGTCTAAACCAGTAAGTTTTTTGTATGGCTCATAGCGTCCCGGATTGTGAGGCGCGCGGCAGTCAAAAACAAAACCTCCGCCATTGCCGGATGGGTCTTCTGGAATACCCTTCTTGAAAGAGAAACTTGTAACTCTGACGGTTAACGGATTGTCAGAGGCGGCAATGGCATGAATGTAGGGCTCTGCTTGGTCATGTTGAGCTTTGCTGCCTAGTTTAGATTGCAGCATGATAGCCAACTGATTGAGCAATGGAAATTGCTCTTTTAGGTTTGCATTTGCAAATAGTGAGGCAAAATTATCAACGCCAAGAGGAACCGATTGAAGGAAGTGAGGCTTACGTTCTATCCAACCTCTAAACCCATATGCGCCGAGAGTTTGGAGTGTACGGAACAGCACGAAGTAGGGAAGCTGTTCCTTAAAGTCATCCTTTATTTCCTCATTGCTAATATCTTCTACAGCATTGATATATACATCAATCAGATGCGCTTTTAGACTATCAGGATACTTCGCTTTAGCCTGCCAAAGAAACGAAGCAACATCATAGGCTGCCGGTCCTCTACGACCACCTTGAAAATCGATAATTGTAAGTTGGTCATCAGCATTGATCATGACATTTCGACTTTGAAAATCGCGATGCATGAACGTGGTCCATTTATCTTGATCCCGTAGGAGATAGCTTACTAAGATGTCAAACTCGTCTTGAAGTCTATTCTCATCGAATTCGAGGCCTGACGGTTTTAGAAAACAATATTTGAAGTAGTTCAGATCCCAGTTAACTAAACGACTATCCATTTCTGTCCGAGGGTAGCAAACATCATAATTTAAATGCTGACCACCACAATACTGCAACTGTGCCAAAGTGCGCATAGCCTGTTCAAGCAAGGCTGTATCTTCTACTGTATAATTACCAGTATTTCTTGCGTTTGATAGCTTATCAAATATAGATTCATTGCCACCATAAGTCTGTAGGTAAACCAGGTTATCAGCCGAAACAGTTAGCACTTCCGGAACAGGAAGTTTACACGTGTTAGCAAAGTGACGAGATAGGGAAATGAAAGCTTGATTTTCCTTAGGATCATCACCGCAAGTTGCTATAACCGGCCAATTTATATTTGAAAATTCCAATGACATGTCTTGATTAGAGCCCATGTCAATTCTGTAATATCTTCGATTTGAACCTGCTCCGGCCAAAGGTGAAATCCTATCAGGATTGACGCCATAAAATTTACAAAATAACGAAGTAATCTTAGCTAAATCGTCATTAGAACTGCTTTTTGGCGTTGAAATATTGTTGATATTTTCCACTTATAATGCAATGCTTTTGAATAATCTCTACAAAAGTACATAATTAATATCTATTCTCGCTATTTTAAGTCGCGGATTTTTTGTAACTTCGCAAAAAAATCAGACACACTATAAATACAGCATGGCTGAAAACACCTTACTTGCCCGTCTCGATGGCATAGAATCGAGGTTTGAGGAAGTTGCAACACTTATTACCGACCCGGCAGTTATTGCCGATATGAAGCGCTATGTGCGCCTCAATAAGGAGTATAAGGATTTGGAACGTCTAACAACGGCTACACGTCGCTATCGTTCGCTTATCGAAAATATAGAAGAATCGAAAGAACTTTTAGAATCGGAGAGCGATGAAGAGATGCGTGCAATGGCTCGCGAACAGCTTGATGAAGCAACTGCAGCTCTCCCGGTTTTGGAAGAAGAGATTAAAATCATGCTCATTCCTGCCGATCCTGAAGATGCCAAAAATGCAATTGTTGAAATTCGTGGTGGCACAGGTGGCGATGAAGCAGCTTTGTTTGCCGGTGACCTATATAAAATGTACTCCAAATATTGCGAGTCAAAAGGGTGGCAGGTATCTGTTACGAGTTTCTCAGAAGGCACTGCCGGCGGTTTCAAGGAAATCGTATTTGCTGTCACCGGAGATAATGTGTATGGCACACTGAAATATGAAAGTGGCGTCCACCGCGTTCAGCGTGTGCCTGCAACAGAAACTCAGGGGCGAGTTCATACTTCGGCAGCAACCGTCGCTGTCCTTCCGGAAGCAGAAGCCTTTGACGTAGAGATCAATGAAGGTGAAATTAAATGGGAAACATTCCGAAGCGGCGGCGCCGGTGGTCAGAATGTAAATAAGGTAGAATCAGGTGTGCGTCTGCGCTATATGTGGCGCAATCCCAACACCGGTCAGACAGACGAAATTCTGATTGAATGTACCGAGACCCGCGACCAACCCAAGAATAAAGAGCGTGCATTGAGCCGCCTGCGTACATACATTTACGACCGCGAACATCAAAAGTATGTTGACGATATTGCTTCACGTCGTAAAACATTGGTATCAACCGGCGACCGTTCAGCAAAAATCCGCACATACAACTTCCCACAAGGACGTATTACAGATCATCGTATTAACTATACTGTTTACAACCTGCAAGCATTCCTCGATGGCGATATTCAAGATTGCATTGACCATTTGATTATTGCAGAGAATGCAGAGAAGCTTAAGGAAGCTGAACTCTAATACGTAGATATACGTTCAATTATCGCAAATAACAATATATCTTCAATATAAGTTATGACAAGAAAAGATATCATTGACCACATTAAAGAGAAACGCTCATTTCTCTGCGTGGGCTTGGATACTGACCTCAAAAAAGTGCCGCAATGGATAGTAGAAGAAGCTGGTGGCGACACATACAAGGCAATGATGACCTTCAATAAGGCAATAGTGGATGCTACTGCACCATATTGCATTGCTTATAAGCCTAACACTGCCTTCTATGAAGCTTTCGGCGTTGATGGTTGGAGAGCACTGGCCGATACGTTTACCTACATTCGCAAAAACTATCCTCGCCACTTGATTATCGCAGACGCTAAACGTGGCGACATCGGCAACACATCTGCCATGTATGCACGTGCTTTCTTCGAGGATCTCGATGCAGATGCCATTACAGTTGCTCCCTATATGGGGCATGACAGCGTAAAACCCTTCCTGGGCTTTCCTGGCAAATGGGTTATCCTGCTTGCCCTGACTTCAAATCCCGGTTCGATGGATTTCCAATTGACAGAAGATAAGCATTGCTTCCGTCTGTTCGACAAGGTAATCCTCGAGTCAAGCAAATGGGCATCAGACGAAGAACTGATGTATGTAGTAGGTGCAACTCGCGGCGAAATGTTTTGCGACATTCGCAAGGCCGCTCCTACCAACTTCTTGTTAGTGCCCGGTGTTGGTGCTCAAGGTGGCAGTTTGGAGGATGTATGCCGTTATGGCATGACCGACGACTGCGGCTTGATAGTCAACTCATCTCGCGCTATTATCTATGCGTCAAAAGAACGCAACTTTGCAGAAGCTGCAGCCGCAGCTGCAAAAGCCGTTGCAGACGAGATGAAGTCCTATCTGGCAACATATAGCAAAATTTAACGCTGTTCATTCGTTGAAATTCGTTAAAACAAGCTATATTTGTTGGCTGAAAAGAAATTAATCAAACATAAATAAACCCCAATCATATCAAAAATAGATCATGAAACTCGACGATTACAAATTTGCCGGTAAAAAGGCCATCGTTCGCGTTGACTTCAACGTGCCCCTGGATGAAAACGGTAACATCACCGATGACACTCGTATCCGTGGTGC
>CAZKYD010000005.1:0-36866 GCA_964556875.1 uncultured Alistipes sp. | reverse complement strand
GCAGGGTAAAGAGCCTGAAGGTATCCGCACCGTACGTCCCCTTCGCAAGGGTGTGATTGCTGACTTTAATGCTGCAGAACTTATGATTCGTGGTCTTGTTAAGAAAGCATCCGCAAAGAGTAATTGGTTCTCACCTTCGCTCCGTATGGTTGTAGGTATCCCCTCCGGATCTACTGAAGTTGAAATTCGTGCCGTACGTGACTCTTCGGAACACGCTAACGGCCGAGATGTATATATGATTTATGAGCCAATGGCAGCTGCTCTCGGTATCGGCCTTGACGTTGAAGCGCCTGAAGGCAATATGATTGTCGATATAGGTGGTGGTACAACTGAAATCGCCGTAATCTCGCTTGGTGGCATCGTTTCAAACAAGTCTATTCAGATTGCAGGCGATGACCTTACCGAAGACATCATGAACCATATGCGTCGTGCTCACAACGTAAAAGTTGGAGAACGCACCGCCGAGCTCATTAAGATGAAGGTCGGTTCAGCCCTTACCGAACTCGAAAATCCCCCAGAGGATTATGTTGTTCATGGCCCTAACCAGATGACCGCCCTCCCGATGGAAATCCCCGTTTCATATCAGGAAATTTCTCACTGTATCGAAAAGTCAATCGCTAAGATAGAAACTGCAGTGCTCGGCGCATTGGAACAGACTCCTCCCGAACTTTATGCTGATATCGTGCGTAATGGCATCTGGCTTGCTGGAGGTGGTGCTCTCATTCGCGGTCTCGACAAACGTCTGACCGACAAGATTGGCATCGAATTCCACGTTGCCGAAGATCCCCTGTTGGCAGTAGCCAAGGGTACTGGAGTAGCTCTGAAGAATATTCAGAACTTCTCATTCCTAATCAAGTAACATTTTACCGGACAATAAATCTGCGGTCAACCCCATTGACCGCAGATTTCCCATACCGGGTAACGCATTTACGGAAAAAGCCGCTTGAGAAATCTGCTGAATTTCTTGATTAGATATAGTGCGTGGTTTGTATTCGCGTTCTATGTCGTGGTTTCGTGTGGATTGCTATTCAATCGCAACCCATACCAGCACCATGTTTATCTGACCTCTGCCGGTGTAGTAGCAGCAGGGCTCCACGATGTGTCTAGCAATATTACCGGCTACTTTAGCCTCCGCGACATCAATGACGATTTGCAGCGTCAAACAGCCTCGCTTCAGCAGGAAGTGTTAGCGTTGCGCTCACAAGTTCGCCATTATCATGAAATGGAGCTACAAGATTCGCTTCATTCACTCGATTCTATAGGCAAATTCAATTTCATTATTGCTACGGTTATAAATAACTCTATCTCCCGTCCCTATAACTACGTAACCATCAACAAAGGCAAAGCTGATGGTATTCAACCGGAGATGGGCGTTATGGACCAGAATGGAGTTGTAGGTGTTGTTAACGTTGTTTCAGATCATTATGCTCGTATTATCTCCTTACTGAATCCAAACTTCCGTTTATCATGTAAGTTACGTGGATCCGACACTTTCGGATCATTAGTTTGGGACGGCAACGATCCGCAAACAGCAATCTTGGAAGAGTTGCCAAAGCACACCCACTTCCTCAAAGGTGACACCATCGTTACATCCGGTTATTCTGCCGTATTCCCGGAAGGAATTCCTGTTGGAACTATTGTAGGGAAAGCTCATGGTTCTGACGACAACTTCTTCACCCTCCGCATTAACTTGCTGACTGATTTTACCGCACTGTCGACAGTAAAGGTAATTTCAAATACCGATCTTAACGAAATTCGCTCAATAGAGACCGACGCCGCCGGAAACGGTGATTCTTGATAATTTCTCCCAATGACAAAAGAGATACTGAAATATCTGGTTCTGTTTGTATTGCTAATTGTGCTGCAAGTGGTTGTATTTAACCACCTTTGCTTGTTCAATGTAGCCGTACCGCTTATATTCATCTATTTCATTATCAAGCTGCCGGTTACACTGCCAACCAATTGGGCACTAACTTTTTCGTTCTTAATCGGATTATTGGTAGACATCTTCTCCAACACTCAAGGCATGAATGCTTTGGCGTGCACAGTAATGGCAGCTTGCCGTCTACCCCTTTTACGTTTATACTTCCCGCGAGAAGAAGATATGACAAACCCGGAGCCATCGCTTCGCACTCTTGGGCCGTCGGTTTATATGAAATACCTGATTACGGTAGTAACATTCTACTGTATGTTATTCTTCTTCATTGAGGCATTCACATTCTACAACTGGACCTTAATGCTGCTACGTATTCTGGCTTCTTCGTTGTTGACCTTCATTATTATTCTCGCATTCGACTCCATTACTGCCGGAAAGCGCTAATCGTCCCTCCCCCTTATTATGCGCAAAGATTACAGACTGGAAAAAAGAAAATATGTTATCGGCGGTTTTATCGTCGTTATAGCTATTATATACATTTGTCGCCTCTTCAGCCTGCAAATTTCAGATTCAAAGTATAAAGATTACGCTGACAATAACGCATTTCTAAAGAAAACTGTTTACCCCTCTCGTGGCCTAATTTACGACCGCAACGACTCGTTGGTAGTATTTAACCAGCCAGCCTACGATGTGATGATGATTCCGCGAGATGTGCATGATTTTGATACAATTGATTTCTGCAACACTCTCCAAATTACTCCTGAAATTTTTAATAGTCGATTGCAGGCAATGAAGAATTCTCCAAACTATTCTTCATATACGCCACAAACACTTATTACTCATCTCTCGGCAAAAGATTACGGGCGTTTGCAAGAAAAGCTATATCGTTATCCGGGATTCTTTATTCAGAAACGCATCCTGCGTCAGTATAACTACCATGCTGCCGGTAATATTCTGGGTAATATTCGTGAAGTATCAAAAAACGATATCGATAATGATCCCTATTACGAAGCCGGCGACTACTGTGGTGACCTTGGTATTGAAAAAAGTTACGATACTTATCTCCGTGGCGTAAAAGGTAAAGAAATCCTGATTCGCGACGCGCGTGGCCGTATTCGTGGCCGTTTCGAAAATGGAGCTCGCGATATAGCCCCTATTTCAGGTAAGAACTTAAAACTCAGTATCGACATTGGTCTTCAGCAGTATGCAGAATCATTGATGGTTAACAAAATCGGAGCTGTCGTTGCGATTGAGCCGTCGACCGGTGAAATTTTGGCGATGGTATCTTCTCCGTCATACGATCCAACTTTACTGATTGGTCGCGATCGAGGCAAAAACTATAAGGCCTTAGTTAACGACCCATTGAAGCCATTGTTCGACCGTGCGCTGCAAGGTGCGTATCCTCCAGGCTCTACGTTCAAACCTACTCAAGGCTTGATTTTCCTGCAGGAAGGTGTAGTTAACCTATCGACTCCATTCCCTTGCTACCGCGGTTTTATTAATGGCCGTTTGCGAGTAGGATGTCACAGCCACCCATCCCCCATTACACTTAAGCCGGCATTACAGACCTCATGTAACGCCTATTTCTGTTGGGGCTTTAAGGCGATGGTCGACAATAAACGCTCTAAATATGGATCTTCAGCCAACGCATTTGAAGTGTGGAAAAAGCATCTTGTTTCGCTTGGCTATGGTTATAAGTTAGGTGTTGACCTTCCCCACGAAGGAAGAGGCTTTATCCCAAACGAGAAATTCTATAATAAGATTTATGGCGAGGGGCACTGGAGTGCCAACACTATCATATCGGTATCGATTGGTCAGGGTGAAATTCTTGCAACGCCGTTGCAGATTGCCAACCTGTGTGCCACAATCGCCAATCGTGGTTGGTTTATTACCCCTCATGTTGTCAAAGAGATTCAAGACACTGTTCTCGCGCCTGAATATCTCAAGAAAAGGTTCCCGACTATTTCAGCGAATCATTTCAACGACATTGCTGAAGGTATGAGAATGGCTGTATTAGGTGGTACTTGCCATTTAGCAAATCTACCGGATATTGAGGTCTGCGGTAAAACCGGTACAGCTCAGAACCCCCATGGTCGCGACCATTCTGCATTTATCGGTTTTGCGCCTTACCATAATCCGAAGATTGCCGTCTGCGTCTATGTTGAAAATGCCGGTTTTGGTGCAGCCTTCGGTGTGCCAATCGGATCTTTGGTCATTGAGAAATATCTCAACGGCCACATTTCGCCGTCGCGAAAATATATCGAAGAGCGCATGCTCGAATCCAACACAATTATTTACAGCGGAGTAAAGAAGCATTAACGTGAGAGACTATAGAAATCCAAATTCCGGACTGCTGAAGCACCTTGATTGGGTAACAGTAATCCTCTACATGCTGTTAGTAATAGCGGGTGTTATCAGCATTTATGCAGCAAGCTACGACTTCGATAATGCCTCCATCTTCTCATTTGACGAATTCTCCGGTAAGCAGATTCGATGGATTGGTCTATCTGTGGTATTAGGCACCGTTCTGTTGCTAATTGATGCACGAATGTATGAGACTTATGCCTACCCTATATATATCGGGATGCTACTATTGCTAATGGTCACCATTGTAGTTGCTCCGGATATTAAAGGTTCACGTTCTTGGTTGGTATTCGGGCCGATGAGCTTACAGCCTGCTGAATTTGCGAAGTTCGCTACAGCTTTAGCTATGGCCAAGCTTTTCAGTGGCTATAACTTTGTTCTAAATGCTCAACCTCGTAATTATGCGAAAGCATTAGCGATTATATTTATCCCCATTCTATTGATATTGGCACAGAAGGAAACAGGCTCTGCCCTTGCTTACCTCGCTTTATTTTTTGTACTTTATCGCGAAGGGATGAGTTGGCTTGTACTATTCGCAGCGTTGGTTGCCGTAATTATTTTCGTTGTAGCGATTAAATTTACCGAGACATTGATTATCGGTATCCCGTCAGGCGAATTTGCCATTATGGTAATGGTAATGTGTCTGATGGTTGGGATGCTGACCTTATATGTACGCCGATTTGAAATTGCTCGCAATGTGTTTCTCTGGTTTGTTGGGACCTCTATCATTGAAGCTATATTAGCTCATTGGGATGTCAATCTTTCCGGATATGTTTTCTTCTTAAGTGTGATCGGTATCGCAGTTGCATATCTGTTATTTGAGATGCTTCGTGTTGAAGCCAAGAAAATCGGCATCACAGTGCTAACGGCAGTTCTGTCGGTTGGATTCTTGATGTCGGTAAATGTTGTATTTTCTCAAATGATGCCTCACCAGCAAAAACGTATTCGCGTAGCACTTAGCATTGTCGATGACCCTCGCGGAGACGGATATAATGTAAACCAAGCTAAGATAGCTATCGGGTCAGGCGGAGTTACAGGTAAAGGGTTCCTGAAAGGGACACAGACCAAGCTGAAATATGTACCTGAGCAACATACCGACTTTATCTTTTGCACTATCGGGGAAGAAGAAGGCTTTGTTGGGACATCGGTTGTGATACTTCTGTTCCTGGCTATGATTCTTCGTATTATATCTATAGCAGAACGTCAGCCGACCACCTTTGGGCGCGTTTATGCGTATTGCGTGGCCTCATATCTCATTTTCCACTTCTGTATTAATATAGGAATGGTTATCGGGGTATGTCCGGTTATCGGCATCCCACTCCCCTTCTTTAGCTATGGCGGCTCCTCCCTATGGGGCTTTACTATTCTCCTGTTTATATTATTACGAATAGACGCTGCTCGTTCATCGCGCTTGACTCAATAACGCAGATTTATAATTTCTCTCTCTAAATATAACATCATCTCTCCCATCTATGGCATATCAAAAATTAGAAACAAAGAAAGGGGCAGCGTTTATTTACATAGCGCTACTCGTAGTAGCGTTGGTGTTAATGCTTTCAGCTCGTCAGTGCTCATCAAAGCGTATTGGTGACCGCCCTGACGAGATGGCAGGCGGAGATACTCTAAATGTCGCTATTGAGATTTCGCCTACCGGATTATCGTTAGAAGGTGACACTATTTCAGGCACCTACTATAATTTACTGCGAGAAGTCTGTGCTCGCCATCATCGCCCGATAAAATTCCATCCTTATACACGTTTAGAAGATGCTCTTACGTGGCTTCACGATGGAAAATGCCGTTTAATAGTAGGCGATCTTCCTGTTACCGCTGAGATGCGTGAAGAACTGATTTTCGTGAATCCGGTTGGTGTAGATAAGCAGGTGCTTGTACAACTTAATGACAGTGCCCTCATGGCAAATCATAAGGGTGACAGCACAACCGTACAGCCTTCTGTAAAGAATCAATTTGAAATTGCCCGTCGAGAAGTTCATGTACCGAAAGGGTCCCCATATCTCCAACGCTTGCGTAATCTGTCGCATGAAATTGGCGACACAATTTACGTCATTGAAGAACCGGAATATTCATCGGAGCAGTTAGTAATCCTAACAGCCCTTGGCCGAATACCATTAGCTGTTGTCAATCGCAGTACAGCCGAATCACTCAAATCCCACTACCCCATGCTAAATCTGTCGGTCGACATCTCGTTTAACCAATTCCAATCATGGGCATTAGCGCCACGCGATTCGCTGTTGAGAGATACTCTAAATGTATGGCTGTCGCGAAAGCTATAAGTTGTTTCTTCGCAAAAATCTAAATACTGCATCATAAACCGCAGTTCGAATGCGAGGCGATGATAGAAATAGATCATGGAGACCACTATCAACAATCGCTTCCGTAACATTTATTCCCATTCTTCGTCCACGCGAAGATATAGAATCTACATTCAATACCGCATCCCCACTATTAGTTTCCGGAGTCCAACCGTCTGTCGCCACACTGCGACGCGAATGCATTAGATAAACCGGGACATTGATTGCACGCCCATTTTTTAATAGCCGCTTATGACCTTGGTCAATAGCTCGAACCCATCCGGCGGTTACCGGTAGCGGACGTAAGGTCTTCAGTGTTGTATCATAATCCCATTCTCCATGTTTTTCGCGTAAAAGGCTCTCTCCATAGGAGGTGTCATCACCCTGCGGAATCGAGATATTTGGGAACCATTTCCCTATAGTAGCTACAGTCGGAATTGCTATATTGCGCATTGCCCCGGTAAAATTCCAGTCCAAAAACGGACTATTTAGGATCAATGCCTTTATTTCCGGAGCTGGATTCTCCTCCATATATAATGAAGTAATTAATCCTCCGGTAGAGTGTCCCATTAAAACAATATCTGATACAGAATCTCTACGCATTCTCATTACTGCAGAGTCAATATCTGCGAAATATTCGCTCATATCCCGCGCCTCATAATGTCGTTGCCCCGGAAGAATTGAGCGTCCATATTTGCGTAAATCAACCGCATAAAAGCCATAGCCTGAATCGTTGAATGCCTTGCCCATCTGATCTTGGAAGAAGTAATCATTATATCCATGGACATACAAGATTCCCTTCGACGGACGTTTTCCATCAGGCAATCTTCGTATCACCGTCGAAACTACTTCTCCGGCATAATCATCAGGTTGCTTTACCGTTTCAATTTCATAGCCATGTTTGCCAAGCAGTGGGTCAGTCACCCACGACAATAACACCGATGCAACCATCGGCAATAATAGAACGGACAGAGAGGTTCTCTTCATTACATGTGATATTTTACCAAGGATAACAATGGAGCTCGCAAAATTGTTGGTTCTGGCAATCCTTCTTCAATACAAACGTCGGTCAGGATATCAGAAAAATGATAAGCTACTGATCCAACGAAACCAAGGCTATGATAACGATGATAACCCCTCAAATTAGCGTTCACAAAATCTCGGAATGCTTGCGCAACCATTTCACGTATTAGAGGATTATTCACATACTTCTTTATAAATGGAGCAAATGATGCTAAAAAGCGGTTCGCTGCAGGTTGACGATATACTCGTTCTATCACATCAGCTTTAGTTAATCCGTAAGTTGCAAAGAAATCATCAATGATATCTTGAGAGATCATCCCGGGATACTTAAAGATGCGATTAATCAACAATTTTCCTAATACTGCACCGGAGCCTTCATCACCAAGGATATACCCCATGGGTGGCGTATTTACCACAATATCCTTACCATTATATTCACCGGAATTAGAGCCTGTACCCAAAATACAAGCTATACCTACCTGGTTGCCGAATAATCCACGAGCTGCAGCTAACAGATCGCCGGCGATTTCGATATCAGCATCAACCAACACCGAACGTAACATCTCCGACAAACGTCGGTCGACCTCACCACCTATACAACCTGCTCCATAAAAATGCAACTGAGCAATTTGTAAATCGGCAATTTCCGGAGCTAGCTCTGAGGAAAGCAAGCGTGAAATTTCTGCCTGCGTAGTGACCGCAGCATTAAATCCGGTAGTAATAAATTGCTTAACAATGGATTTTGTCTCAGAATTTATAACTACCCATTCTACTTTGGTAGAACCGCAATCAGCAATTAGTTTTAACATGACTAATAGATATGATATTTCGACTTAATATTCCGGAATGACTCTACATCTCTATTCCATAAAGTTAGGATATCATCCACCTTATAATTAGAGCTAAAGAGCTGACGAACCTGCTTAGAGCCTGTTACTTTATCAAACATCGCAAGTCGAGATGCCGTAGCATTAGAGAATGCTTTATGAGATGGATACATCTTAGCAACCGTCTCCATTACATAAAACTGAATCAACGTCAACGGAGCTTGGTCGTAATCAGTGATATAGAGCTCAACGCCATGGATGTTTACACCTTTATTGAGGCCATAGTATGGCTTATAATGCATTGGGCGAAACGCCACTCCGGGAATATGCAAATTAGTTAAAGCATCAGCCAATTTAGTGGCATCTACCCATTCCGCAGCAAAACAGCGAAATGGCATGGTATAACCCACCCCTATCGACATATAATCCAATTCGCCCAATATACCTGTAGCAGGATAGAATAGAGCAGTTTGAGGTGTCGGAATATGAGGCGAAGGCAAGACCCATGGCATTACTGTATCTTCAAACAGCATCTCACGGTCCCAACCCTCCATCGGAATAACCGTTAGTTTTAAAGGCCTGTCAGATTTGATCATATTTTCGCCAACAATCATGCGTGCTAACTCTCCGGGAGTTAACCCATAAATATATGGGATTCGCAGATAGCTGACAAACGAAATATCATCGGCATCGGTAGATAAGCCTTCTACTTTATTTCCTCCAAGTGGATTCGGACGATCAAGTACGACAAACTCTTTGCCGAGACGAGCACACTGTTCCATCGCCATTGCCATGGTTGAAATAAAGGTATATGACCTACAGCCATTATCCTGGATATCATACACTAATGCATCAACGTTAGCCAACATTTCAGCGGTAGGCTTTTTGGTAGTGCCGTACAGCGAATAAACTTTTACTCCGGTTGTAGCGTCAACAGTGTTGCTGACAGTTGCTCCGGCCGTTACATCTCCTCGTACGCCATGTTCCGGTGCAAATAGTGCTACTAATTTCACATCCGGCGCCTCGTTTAGAATATCAATCGTTGATTTAAGAGAATTGTCAACTCCGGTTGGATTGGTAATTAACCCAACGCGTTTACCCTTTAATTGCTCAAATCCATTTTCACGCAAAACCTCAATACCCGGTTTAACCATGAACGAGACTTCGTCAATGTCCTCTGTTTGAGCTTGTGATTGATAATTTACTACGCCTGCCATCAGGACAAACAGTAGCCTTAACAGTGTCCTTTTCATTTCTGCTCCTTTCTTCCGAACTCAGGTGAAACTTTTATCAAATAGCAAACACCGATAGTTGTCGCGCAACATGCTATCGTTAAGAAGAAAAAGTGAAGATAACCGATATGATCTACCAACCATCCGGCTACCAATCCCGGTAACATCATTCCTAAGGCCATAAAACCTGTGCAGATAGAATAATGTGCGGTCTTATATTTACCGGCAGAGAAATATATCAGATATAGCATATAGGCAGTAAAGCCAAAGCCGTAGCCAAACTGTTCGATAAATACACACGCATATACCTGCCACAACGCCGATGGTTGCACAAAAGCAAGATATACAAACGTCAGACAAGTTAACGACATACTCCAGGCCATTGGGTGAAGCCATTTCTTAAGACCACCAACTGCAGCTGCGATACCACCGGTAATACCTCCTAGAATTAAGCCCAATGCTCCAACAGAGCCATAAACAAGTCCAACCTGATCAGCGTTCAAACCCATGCCGCCTTTAGCTACTTCATCCAATAGAAATGGAGGAATCATCTTAACCATCAAGGCCTCTGGCAAACGATATAAAAGCATAAATACTAATGCTACAATCACTCCCGGTTTGCGAAAGAAGCTGACAAAGGTGTCACAAAATTCTCGCAAAACCTGACCGCTATTCTTAAGTGATCGTTCTGAATCACTTTGTGGCATAGGTAACATAACAAAATGATACAATGATGCCAGGAAAAAGAATGCCGACATTACGCCAAACATTATCATCCATCCTCCGGTTATGGTTGCATACTTCTCATTAATCCAGGCTGCAAGGACTACCAATCCACCTTGTCCAACAATCATTGAGCAACGATAAAACAATGATCGAATCCCGACAAATAAAGATTGCTGATGCTCCGACAACCCTAACATATAGAAGCCATCTGCAGCAATATCATGTGTGGCAGATGCAAAAGCTACGAGCCAAAACACAGCCAAGGTGAGCTGAAAAAATTGTGATGTTGGTATAGTAAATGCGATTAACGCCATACAAATGGCAATCAACAGCTGCATCGTAACAACCCACCATCTCTTTGTGCGAATAATATCTACAAATGGGCTCCAAAATGGCTTGATTACCCATGGCAGATAAAGCCACGATGTATAAAACGCCAAGGAGGTATTATCAATTCCCAGACACTTATACATTATAGCCGAGATTGTCATCACAGCCATATACGGTAGACCCTCAGCAAAATATAGCGAAGGCACCCACCACCAAGGAGATTTTCTCGATACTCTACTCTCTTCAGGAATAGAGTTTAATGAGTTTTGCATTTGTAAAATAATGTTTTAGAATTGCTTCAGAACCGACACCCTCCGAGGCCATAACAGCAGCGCCAATTTGACACATGCCAACACCATGCCCCCAGCCTTTGCCGGTTAAAATAAATTTTTCAGGAACATTTTTGCCGTCCCCAGCTGAAGTTGGGTATATCGTAGTAACGGTAAAATCCGACGATTTAAGGTGTGAATCTGATAATACTCGACGAATTTCCAATTCTTTACCTATAATCAAAGAATCATTGTTGCCTCTGATTAGTAGGCGAGTAATTCGACCGGATTTCCCGCGTTCGAGTGGACGCAGTTCGAGAATGTTACCCAGATTATAGCCTGTATGCTGTAAAACTAACGTCCTAATCTTCTGTTGAGTTAAAGTCTCCGTCCATTGCGAAATGTCGGGAGAGTCTAAATCGTAGTGATTTACAATTGTCACCAGTAGCTCCGGTTTTGCATTAGCACAATAACATCGGCCGGCTGAGTCTACATCTGCAATACTCTGCAGATAAGGGATATCGCGATCTTCCCATGCTGCAGAGTATTCTTCCGTTAGGCCACCACAACATTTTGAGAATCGAGCATCACAGACTTCGCCATTATATGCTAAGACAATGCCACGAGTTTCTTCAATCGCTTTAGCTATATTAGGTGATACCTGGCGAGTAATCCCTTGATATCGTTGGCAATGGTCATCAGTGCACACATCAAAACGGGTATGAGCATCGCGATCATACCATCTATGAATTTCATTGCAATGATATTCCGAATTAAAACTAATCTCTCCTTGCTCGTGATTTGTAGGCTTCTTTGCCAACATCGCCATTAACCACGAACGAGATACAATGGCATGAACCTTTAAGAATTCGTATGGCGCAGAAGCGTTCATCTCAGAAGATATAACACTACGTAAATATTCCTCCAAAGCGACTTCATTAATCAGTAACCCATCGGGATAGATATGTAACGCACCTCGGAATGTTTGAGGTTCTAAGCGCTCCCAATGAAATCCGATACCAATTTTAACAGCAGGTAGCGTAAAAGATGCATCATCAGATAAGGGTGTATAACGTACCGATCCGTCAGGGCAAAGTTCTTTTCGAAACTCACCATTTAGGCGGAAACTGCTATCTTTTGCACCGAGAACACCGGCTGTGATTATCGGTTCTTGCATACACATCTGCAACTATAGCGTACAATTAGAATTCACAAACAGTGCTTGGTGAGTCCCATTCATTGAAATAGGTTGTCTCACTTAGAATTTGTGTTAGTTTTGATGCGTCAAGATTATCAAAATCCTCTTGACGGGCAGTAATGATTTTACCGGCAACGTCAACAGCGCCGGGAGATATCATCATTTGCCCCTTATCTGTACCATAGCATGATGGACGATGAGCAAGACGTGGTACAATCACTACATTGACGGTGGAGACAAAACCGCCACAACTTGCGTCTTTCATAAACAAATTTACTTGCGGTTCTTCCTCATTGAAATTCGCCGGTAACTTTGCTATTTCAGACATCACATCGGAGATGGCGGCTTCAATATGATCGCGCGACACTCCCTCTATCTTGTATCGCTTATAAGGCAATTTGCATAATGGAGAGAATAGATCTTCAAACTCTTCAGCAGCTGCTGCCTGGAAATGCAAATGATCCGGTGCAGAGGCACCACATTTGGCACCATTATAGAACACAACCATCGAGGGTAGTTTCTGACATAGGTCAAACAGTGTCAGATATCGGCTGGAGCCATCCGCCTCAGCGACATTAATACGCTGCGGTTGGTGAGTATTGGATACAATTGTAAGATGTGTGGAGAATATGGGATACGGATTGACCAACATGGAATATCCATCCAAAATCGGTGTCGCGATTTGACATGTCGGTCTATTAGCCTCACACAAGAAGCACGGACGTTTGGCAATAGACGCTGCGTCGGTCTTAGCCCCAGACGAGATAGCTCTTGCCTGGTTAAACAGCACTTGAATGTCTGCGCCGCCTACTTGCAATACTTTTGTTTTTAGTTGATTTAGGGAGGCGAAGTTCTGTGCCGCCAAAGGCCATTGCTCCAACTGTTTAGCTATCAAAGCTTCAATCGCTGCTTTATTAGCTTTATACTTTGCAGAAGGCTCGCTAATTGCGATTGCATGGCGCGCATGCATTTCATTTGTGCGCAACCAATCTTTATATTGGTTATTTGTATTTATACGTTCTTGATTGAGGTTTGCATCGGAATTGCCATTCCATCTGCGGCACAGATATAACGAATGATAGATACGACCAATGCGATATTCTCTTGAAATTCGCAAACCAAGAGCATAATCTTCTCCATAGCTGACATTCGGCACACCAATCTCACGCAGCACGGGTGTATAGAATGCTCGCGGAGCTCCCAAACCATTAATGCGAAGAGCATTGTTATGCCCATTCTCAGGCGTCCATTCTTTATGGTCAATCAGACCCGGGGGAAGTGGATTCCCTTCAAAGTCGGTCAATTCATACGAACCGATCACCATGGCACACTTCTCGCAACGGAAGCTGTCTACAATTTGAGCTACAGTTGTAGCATCCTTATATTTATCATCGCTATCCAACTGAATTGCATAACGGCCGCACTGTTCGCTATGAACCGCTAAGTCCCAACATCCTCCAATTCCAAGGTCGCGTCGTTGCGGAATGATATGGACTACATGCGAATTATTAGCGGCGATCTGTTGTAGGATTTCAGTTGTCCCATCAGTGGAATGATTATCCACAACAATCACATTAAAGTCGAAATCTGCCTCTTGAGATAGAGCGGAGTTGACAGCATCAGTGATAGTTTTAGCGCGGTCTCTTACAGGGATGATAACTGATGCCTCTACCGGAAAGACGCCTTCTTTGGGATTAATCAATTTATCGCGCTGTGTCAAACAGATTTGCAGATGGCCTAAAAATGAAGTGCAGATCTGTTCACGTTCTTTCTGGACATTGATATTGCGCGGATTGACATAATCAAATTGCTTCTCTCCTGACTTTCTATTGTCCAATTCCGAACTAATATACAAGTATTCCGGGACATGCACTATGCTATCGTATTTATAGTTGGCATGAAGCGACAATCTAACCGCATATAATCCGCTGAACTGGCTGTATTCACTATACATAATTCGTGCCGACGGTTCAAACATCAAAACGGCTGACAACGAAATTAGAAATAGTGGGCCAAAGTCGAAATCATCTCTTATTGAACCATCTTGATATGATGCAAGCGGGTGATTGCTTAATGTGCCGTCTTGGTTGCTCACCTTATAATCGGCATAAACCATAACTGCGCAATTTTCGTTCATAGCCTGAGCCATGCGCTTGATGCTTTCAGGTGCTATATCTACATCATAGCCCTCCAACTTAACGAGGAGAAGCTTCTCTTGTTTCTTATAATGCTCGTTGAATAATTCAATCAACTTATCAGTTGAAATTGTTGGCGAGACTGTGATCGTTTGTATATCTAACGTTTCCATGGTTCGGAACATTTAGGTTTCTATTTAATGACGATGAGGGACTGCTTTTGTTGAAGTTTGCTCTTTCTTTGCCGGAGGAGGCACAGTTGCATTTGCAGGGGCTGTCTTTATCGCAGTTTGTTTTGATGGATTCTGTGCTTGCGGCTTTACAGCTTTTTGTTTTGCTGCATCCTCTTTTTTCTGCTTATCTTTTTTATCCTTCTTATCTTTTTTATCCTTCTTTTTCTTCTTACCATTTTTATCTTTCGAATGATCCTTACTATTTGCTGATTTATCAACAATAGGAGGTTCCGGTCCGATAAGATATTCAATTGAGTTAAGGATAAACTCTTCACGCGAAGTTCTATTTTCCATAGCTTCGAGCGGGAAGGAGGCTACAATTGTTTTACCATCAACTGTAGTTGTTGATTTGCTCTTCTGGTTATTACAATCTACGGCGATAGCTGCCGGATAACCGGTATCGCTATAGCGGGCAATCACTAAGCCTTTGCTATTGGCAACAGTGATGGATTGAGGGGTCCCTGCACCTGCCCAATCTCCCGAACGATATGATGCTAATGAGGATTCTTTCACCGTAGGCATTCCGGTCATGCCGTAAGTGCCTTCAATCGACATCGAATAAGTAGCAACCGGCACATTCAAGATTGTGTCATTATCAATATATGGCTTATAGCCAAGAATCTCTGCAGCGAATGTGCCTACAGAATCTCTTGTTAGGGAATCAGCCTCAATAATTTCAGAGCTGAGGTATGAACCTGACAGTAAGATCGCTCCACCATTACGGTGATAATCAGTTAGACGATCGCGTAAGGTTTTTGGAAACAACTGGAAGAAACGCTTATGTGAGCCTACCTTGCGAGTTGTTTTCTGCAAGCCCATGATAACATCAACAGCTTTGGTTGTCGTTTTTTCTTCTTCAAATGCTTTCAATGATGAAGAAATGAATCCACGTCCTGCCTTACGCAATGCCTCTCCATGAACTATGGTATAATCATGAGTGTTGCCGATGCGCTCCTTGGTGGATTCTGTGTCATTCGAACCACCAAAACCTAAATGTGATCCTGAAAGACGTGATGCTGGGTTATAATCATACTGTGTGCCGATATAATGAATGTCACTACCATCAGGTACACCATAATGCTCGAAATCAAATCCTGCATAATGTTCACCATCTACCCATTCGGGAGCAGCAACACGTGTATAGCTATTTACAATCGTAACTGATGGAGCTTGATGTTTACGGTCAAATAGTGTCAACGTTTCAGATGGGAATGAGACGCCTCCGTCATTCCCGGCAACAATGCGATAGGCGTGAAGCTTATCATCATTGATTTGTGTTGTCCATGCCGGCGATTCTGTAACGGCTACCGGGTGGTAATACTTATCTGCCGTAGCTTCATAGACAATATAATAGGTCGGTATCGCAGTCTCCTCTAACGGATCAACGACCGAGCGCCATGTCAAGGTATATTTTCCATCACCATCGGCGTGTATGGCAAAAGCCTCCACCGGAAGCGGTTGCACTGTATACGACATATCATAGCGCTTTGCCAAGAACTTCAATATTCCCTTATATACCGCACGCCCAACAAGAAAACGGAATTCCGGGTCAAGGGCATGCTTCATATCTTGGAAATTCTGATGCGAGAGCAATTCTATAATCATTGCGGGCACTTGGGTAGCACGCACTTCATAATATCGTTTATCGAGATTGCTACGCGAATTCCATGTTCTATCATATAGCTTGCGAATATCTGTAATAACCTGCGAGGTTACAATCTGCGATAAGTCGCGATTAGCATAGCGCGAGGTGCCATTGCCAAGAGGATTGCCTCCATCAGTTGAATATAGACCAAGGGTCCCAATTGTTGTGGAATCATTCGTTATTCCGGCATCGGTATGAAATGCCAACGCCATATCTACCGGGACTTTCAATCCAATTGAGTCAGGGAAATAATCTGATCCACCGGCAAGCCAATTTACCCAATGAGCGCGCGACGTATAATCATCGATATAGTCATTGTCACCCTTATTCATACTATATACCTCTTCTGGGAACCCTGATGCTTGTAAGTAGTAACGAGCCCCTTCAAGGAAAGCCGGGAAGCCGGACACATGAGGTGTACCACCTCCCTTTGCTCTTGCAACGATTCCCATGCCGCCACCAATCTTCACCGCATCTGCCGATACGACAGCATCTTCATCTTCCGAGACATTGTTCATAGTAACCAATGGCAAATTGCCTGATTTAGCAGCAAAGGTATATGTGCCAATATATACCCATGTACCGCCGCCCATCTGTTGATTCACCATAACCTGCGATGACCCGCCAAGATGATTTACTGTATAAATTACATCTGTAGCACTATTTGGATATGATTGGTAAGAAACATACACCGCACGAGCACCTTCTTCGCAAGGGGTGCCCCACCAATTTGCAGTAGAACAGTGCGCAGAGTCTGCCGGTTGCACAGTCTTTATTTTTCCTGAGGAACCCATTAAAAATGGGTTTTCACCTTGGGTTATATAATCACGACGATGTCCAAAGCCCGTGCTATCAGCTTGCACTTCCCAATGGAAGCGCCCTGTGGTTGAAGAGAATCGGCCATCACCAGAACTCCAATCATTATCTATTATTAACGCCTTATCCGAGAAATCACGTTCGCGTGGCAGCATAACATAAGCTCCGGCATTTTCCAACATCGGCACTAAATATGGATCAACAAAAGAACGTGATAATAAATCTTCTACAGTTCCAAATAACTTCGGGCGCTGCCATAACCAACTACCGGCAAAATATTTGCCATGGCTGGGCCATATTGCAATTGTACGACCATCCAAACCATCGGAAATTTCTCTAACTTGAGGGAGAGAAACAAATGGTTCAAGCGCATCAATCGGATCAGTAGAACCGAGCACTACAACGGGCCGTGTCGATGTATGCACTCTCTTTTTAGAAGTTCGCGATTTCTTGCGCGATCGCGATTTTTTCACCTTGGAAGTGGAAGTTCGTTTAGATTTTCTTTTTGATTTAGCGTCCAGATCAGCGCCTCCGGACATCAAGACCAGGGCGCAAACTAATGCCGAAGTTATAAGGCGAATATATCGTGAGAATGATGGTTTCATTAATTAGCAGAGAATATAAAGGTTGCGTGCAGGATTATAGTTTCTTTGTGTGCCATGTATAGTTATGGCGCTTGCTTGAGCCACATTTCATCTTGCAACGCATATTAGGTAACCAACGCCATAGCATCTCCCACCAAAGGAGGGCCGGGTTTAGTTTTAATCCAAGAGTACGGCCGGTACGCATCCAGTTAATGGTTAAAGGAATCCATAGCAACGGAATTGTCACACCAAACAGGCATGAAGGATACCAGTTGGGCAACGAGAATACCACTCCAACTACAACGGCTGCAAGCCAGAGCCACATTGTAAATGTAGCAGACCCCATTAAACGTCGTGCTCCTTTCGGCAATTGGCGTTCAGTGAAGCAATGACGCAAACGCATATCGCGATATGCCGCACGCGGACGATGGAAATTAGCCGTTACTGTTGCATCAGCAGATAGCACTACAGCTGTATTATCTGAAGTAGTAATTTGATTTACGAATAAATCATCATCGCCATTATGCAAATTCAGCGAGCGAGAAAAGCCCTTCGCTTCAAAGAATAAGGATTTTCTATAGGCGAGATTAAATCCAATACCACGATAAGGATGATGATGTAAAGCCGATGAGATCCAAGTGGTTAATCTGACCGCTTGATCATATCGAAGCATCGCGCGCTTTAGACCGACAATTGTAGCAGTGCCTAAAACTACATCTTTTTCTCCTTCCGACTTCGTAAATGGTATAGCCATCAGTCTTAACCAACGAGAGGATGCCGGACGACATTCAGCAGTAGTTAAGACTACTATATCTTTCTTTGCACCCTTGATGCCAAGCGAAATCGCCAACTTCTTGCGGCTTAAATTGTGGGCTTCCTCAGGTACGAATGTGATATAGAGATTATGATATTCTTGTCCTAAATAGTTTACAACATCAGTCACCTCCTCTACCGATCCGTCATTAACTACAACAACTTCAAACTTTTCAGTCGGATAGTCTTGATTCAAAATATCCGGCAACATTTTTCGCAAATCGGTAGCGTTATCCCTAGTGTAAACAATCACCGAAACACCTGGTAGCGATTCATCATCTACCTCCGGCTCTTCTTCTGGAGTGCGTAATCGAGTGCGGGAACGATAAACTGTAAGCAGATAAACCATTGCAACTATGGCAATTCCGAGGCATATCCAAACTATAGGTAATATGTTGTAAACTGAAAAATACATTTTAAGGCTGAATAATTACCAACAAAGTTACAAATTTTCGCCAAATTTACGCGTGTAGTTCAATATAAATTACCTATCTTTGTACTAAATTTAACCTCAATCAAATATCGGCTTAATTCGCCAAAATCGCCCAATAACGTTAATAATCAATGCTTAAAGGTTACGTTGAAATAGAAAAGCTCAGAATAGAAGCAAGCCATGGCGTACTACCACAAGAACGCCTTGTAGGCAACACGTTTGAAGTTTCAGTCGGCCTCTATTACGACATGGAAGCTGCTGCTGTTTCTGATAAGATTGATTACGCGCTTGACTATTCTAAGTTGGTTACGGTTGTAAAAGATGTAATGGCATCGCCATCCGATCTTTTGGAAAATGTTGCATTGCGTCTAAAACAACAAATCTTAGCAACGTTCCCAAATACGCTTGGCGGCAAAGTGCGTATTGCAAAGCTTACGCCTCCGATCCCGGCGCAATTAGCATCAGTGGCGATTTCTTTGGAGTGGTAATTTAATAAAATTAGAAACGATTATGAAAGTAGATAAAGATGCCGTTAAGGCTGAATTTATAGAGATGCTCAAATCAACTGAGCGCGAAGGTATTGACTATGTTATCGAAGAGCTTGAGAGTCTTGGATTTTTCGAAGCTCCGGCATCAGCAAACCATCATCTAAATGTTGAAGGTGGACTCACGCTCCATTCACTAAATGTGGCTAAAGCTTCTCTGAGCATTTGGGAGGCGATGAAACCGCTCGAACCGACTATCGAAAAAGAGGTTTCGCGCGACAGCATCATCATAGCATCCCTGCTCCATGACGTTTGTAAGGCCGATATATATCGTCGTTCCATCAAAAAGCGCAAAAATGCGTTAGGCCAATGGGAAGATTCAGAAGGCTACAAACTCACATATAAGAATTTCCCAATGGGTCATGGTGAGAAATCGGTAATAGTTGTTTTACTTACCGGACTAGAGCTGAGCGACGCAGAGATGCTTGCTATCCGGTGGCACATGGGTGCTTGGGGGATTAATCAGAATAGCCTTGAAGACTGCAAGAGCTATGATGTAGCCCGCAAACTCTATCCGTTAGTATCAATTGTTCAGACAGGCGATTCATTAGCAGCGGCTATTCTCGAACGCGACCCTGCAGAATTAGACGAGGCGTAAAACCTCCTCTTTCATATATGGGGAAAAAATCGTAACTTTGCAGTTATGGATTTAACCTTGGACAACATACATCGTTCTATCTCCACATCAATTTTAGTTGGGATAACTGCATTATCAGCAATCGCCGCTCCTGTAGCTATCACAGTACCCTCTGACTCAGTTACTTCTCCCCTTGGCGAGGTCCTCCTCAGCGAGGTTTCAGTAACCGCTATTAAGGAAGGCGACCATCCTAACGCTGATGAATCAGTTACCTATATCGGTTCTAAAGCTGTAACTGCCTATGATCTTGTCAATCTAAAGCAAGTTGCTGCCTTAGCGCCGAACTTTTATATCCCCGCATATGGATCGAGAATGACCTCGTCTATCTATGTACGAGGATTAGGCACTCGAATTGATCAACCTGCTGTCGGATTAAATATCGACAACATCCCCATTATCAATAAAAACAACTATGATTTTGACCTTGCCGATATCGACAGGGTTGAAATCTTGCGTGGCCCTCAGAATATCCTGTATGGGCGCAACACGATGGGTGGCTTGATGAATATCTACACACTATCTCCGCTCAATTTTGAGGGTATTAGAGCGAAAGTCAGCTATGGCACGCAAAACACAGCCCGCCTCTCCGCCGGGGTATATGGCAAATTATCACAGAAATTGGGCATGTCGGTGATTGGAGAACTATCCGGTACGGATGGATTCTATCGCAATGACTACAACAATAGCAAAGTCGGTCAAGAACGTCTTGGCAGTGTGCGTTGGAAAACTGCATATCGTCCAACCGGCAACGTTGTGGTAGAAAATACTGCAATATTTTCTCACTCAATTCAACACGGCTATCCCTACCAGAATGTTACAGCCAACAACATCGCATATAATGACACTTGCTATTACAAACGTAATTCATTTATCGATGGCTTGACCGTAAAACATTCATTCAAAGGCATTACCTTTTCATCAATTATGAGTTTCCAATATCTCGATGATGATATGGTGCTGGACCAAGATTTCTCTCCGGCCGATTATTTCACATTGCAGCAAAAGCAAAAAGAATGGGCAATCACCGGCGACTTTGTAGCTCGCGGTCCGCAATCCGGGCGCTATTCCTGGTTAAATGGTATTTTTGCATTCTACAAAAAAAATAAAATGGACGCTCCGGTAACCTTCTTTGAGACCGGAATCGAGAAATTAATTACCACAAACCGTAATAATGCCAATCCATATTACCCCATTGCGTGGGATGAATCTAACTTTACGTTAGGCAGCAGTTTCACGATGCCTTCAGGCGGTTTGTCAGTTTATCATGAAAGCGCTATGAAATTTGGCGAGTTCACTGCAACAATTGGCTTGCGCTTTGATTGGGAACGTACTAATCTTAACTATCGTTCATTCTGCAACACAGCATATTCCATTTACGATAATACCAATCCGGCTGCTAATACATTGCCTTTGTACAGCCGCAATGCTATCAATATTGATGAATATGGCTCAGTTAGTCACGACTACACTCAGCTATTACCTAAATTTTCGCTCACTTATTCCTTACCTGAGCACCATGGTAATATCTTCGCTTCGGTAACCAAGGGATATAAAGCCGGAGGCTATAACACTCAAATGTTCTCCGACTTCCTACAGCAACGCATAATGTCGGAAATGGGAATGGTACAACAATATAATGTTGATGAAACCGTTTCCTACAGTCCGGAAACAGATTGGGATTATGAAATCGGCACTCATCTAAACTTCTTGGATCGTCGACTCGGGATTGAGTTTTCAGCGTTCTGGATTCAAGTCAAAGACCAACAAGTCACCATGTTTCCCGAAGGAAGCATCACCGGGCGCATTATGGCGAATGCCGGTAAAGCAAGATCGCGAGGCGTTGAGCTCGCTGTTACTTATGACTCTCCTGCCGGATGGTTCGCACGAGGCTCTTACGGCTTCACGGATGCACGATTCCAAAATTTCAACAATGGACGAGCTGATTATTCCGGCAATAGAGTTCCTTATGCTCCATCCAACACTCTCTTCCTTGGCGCCGGTTACCATAAATCTCGTTCAGGCTTTATTGATAGCTATGCCATCGAAGTTAACAGCCGAGGCACCGGGGACATCCAATGGGACGAGGCTAACACAATCAGCCAACCCTTCTATATGCTTCTGAACGCCTCGATTGCAGCTACACATAAAGGATATCGTTTGGAACTATGGGCCAACAATATCACTGATACACGATATGCCACATACTATTTTGTATCAATCGGTAACGCCTTCTTACAGCGAGGCAACGGGTTCTCTGCGGGAGCAACATTTAGCTACCAATTAGAGTTTTAATTATACCCAACAACAAAATTAAATTTGAATAATAACAAAAAACAATCATAAGCATGAAACTCCGCAAACTTCTTCCGTTACTATTTTGCGCATCATTAGTATGCACATCTTGCAACGATAGCGATGACTCTACTTCAACAACAACTACTACCCTATCCATACCCTCGTCTTCTAACTACATCACTTCGTATGATATAACAACAGGCTCACTCGCCGTACTGAACGGTGCTGACTATGGATTGATAGTTAACAGCAACCAGTCAACACTTCAACTTGTTGTTGGAAATCTGCAATACGAAACTAATACAACAGCTATCTCTTTCACTCTACCCGAAATCAAACTGACAACTACGCAGGGTGGTTATAAAATCGATAGCCAAACCGACTATAGTGTTGAAACAGCAACATCAACAGCAACGGTCTCTAATCTGAAGATGAACTTTGTACTCCGATCCAATGGTAATCAAAACTTAGTTCACTTATCATATGTGCTGAATAACCGTTACGAGATTAACACCATCTTTACTAACAACCAGTTTATCGGTACAACAACTTCTACCGACCTCACCACTCCAGATGTTGATCCGTTTACCACTGAGGATTCACAATATCTCGTAGTTGTAGATGGCAAGAATATGAAAGCCCAGATACAGATTGCTTCACCGCAATTCCTAAGCAATATGCCTACAAATCTTGGCATCATGTTCTTCGATGAAATTCCTCTGACATTCACTGCTGATGGATTTACCTTCCAGACCAACGAAGTGATTCCTCAAATCAATAGTGTCCCTTTCCCTGCATTCACAATCACCAATCTGAAAGGTACAATTGTCGCAGGTAAAACAATGGATCTCACTTTCGAATGTGCAAAATATAATCGTAAAGTAACAGTAGCCGGTACAGCCTACTAAACCGATGAACAACGATATCGAAAAACGAAAAGTCTGCATCGTCACCAGCACACGTGCTGATTGGGGCTTGCTAAGCGGTGTCGCAAAAGAATTGAAGCTTAATGAATCTGTTGAGCTTCAAATTATTGCCACCAATATGCACCTCGATCAACGCTACGGCATGACCGTTAATGAAATTATTGAGGATGGATTTACGGTTAACGAACGTGTTGAAATGAATGCAAATTCCGACTCGGCAGTAGATACTGCTGTTGCAACTGCTCGATGCCTTAGTGGTGTAGCCCAAGCGCTTGAGCGTTTGAAGCCGGATATGCTTCTCATTCTTGGCGACCGCTACGAGATGCTGGCAGTTGCAACGGCTGCTACCATTATGCGTATTCCAATTGCACATATTGCCGGTGGAGAAATCTCTGAAGGTGCGTTTGATGATAATATCCGTCACGCCCTGACAAAACTCTCTACGCTTCATTTCTGTGCAACTGACGCTTATCGCAATCGAGTAATTGCAATGGGCGAAAACGCTCAACACGTATATAACACCGGTGCCTTAGGTGTGTATAATATCATTAATGAGCCGATTGTTTCACAGCAAGAGTTGGAAGATTTTATCGGTATCGAACTAAGGCCTACATCGCTTTTAGTGACGCTGCATCCTGCCACAATGGATCCCACGCCGGTGGCTGAACGTTGCGATGCGTTACTCCAAGCGCTTGATGGATTCTTAAATGCAAGTGTAATCTTCACCTACCCAAATAATGACCCGCAAGGTGAAGTTATCATCAAAATGATACATGAATATGTAGCGCAAAATCCCGGACGTACAGCCGTAGTTCCGTCGCTAGGGCGTAAGCGATATATATCAGCATTGCATTACGTCAGTGCAGTTATCGGCAACTCGTCAAGCGGTATTGTTGAAGTGCCTACGATGAAGATCCCAACAGTAGATATCGGTATCCGTCAACAAGGGCGTATTGCTGCTGCATCGGTTATTCATTGCGAAGCTGATACAGACTCCATACATCAAGCTATCTCCTACGCCCTTTCACCTGCCGGCAAGCGTTTGGCCTTCGATTCTGAGAATCCTTATGCCAAGAGCGACACAGTGCAGCATATCGTAGACGTGCTTGTTAACATTCCGATTAGTGAGCTTGCCTACAAACGTTTTGTTGACCCCTATCCTATTCTCAACACTCCCGACAACCTCCGTTCGGAAGACTCAGAACATTTCCACTAAATCTCAACTCAATCATGAATAATCAATCAGGCTTTGCCCATAAACTTCAACCTTTATTTATCATCCCCGCAAGGGGTGGAAGTAAAGGTATACCCAAGAAGAACATCGTTGACCTCGGTGGCAGGCCATTGATTGCATACTCAATTGATGGGGCCAAAGATGCTTTAACGGAACTAAATCAACTAAGAGCTCAGTTGAAAGATAATCATAAAGCTCTCACAGCTGATCGTATTATCGTTTCAACCGACTCAGAAGAGATTGCAAACAAAGCTCGTCTTGAGGGAATTGAGGTTCCCTTTCTTCGCCCCGATTATCTCTCCGCCGATAATTCAGGCTCACGTGAAGTAATTCTGCACGCCATGGATTTTGCAGAAAGCCAAGGTATGGATTATGATTGCGTTGTCTTGTTACAGCCAACATCTCCGTTCCGCACCGGTCGTCATATCATTGAGGCTTTAGATATGTTTAATCCAGCTGAAGTAGATATGGTAGTTTCCGTATGCCAAGCATCCGCCAACCCCTATTACAATTGTTTTGAGACTGATATGCAGACCGGCTATCTACACATCTCAAAGGGGGACGGGCTGCTGACTCGTCGTCAGGATGCCCCTAAAGCATGGGAATATAATGGCGCGGTTTATGTCATTAATCCTGCATCTATCAGGGAAATGCCATTAGGCGCTTTCCCGAGACGTTTACCATATGAAATGTCGACAGAAGACTCTCTTGATATAGATACACCTCTCGATCTGACTGTTGCCAGAGCGTTAATCAACGAGATAAATCGCAGTAACCGTTAACCTTTAATGATTACGAGCATGATGAATAATCACATTATAAACAAAAACGCATCCATTCTGGATGCTCTTGAGCAATTAAACTCGCTTACCGATGGCGTTATGACTTTAATAACAGTCAACGCCAACGGACAAATCGATGGCACAGTCACCGATGGCGACATTCGTCGCGCTTTTCTAAAAGGCGAGACCCTTCAAAGCAATGTCTCCACAGCTGCACATCACGATTTCTCGTATATCACACCTGCATATGAGGTAGACCGGATCAAGCAAGCGCGCATTAAGGGAATTAAGTTGCTGCCGATTATCGATGACAATTGCCAATTGATTAGCCTTCTCGATTTAACACAAGTAGAAACGGTTCTCCCTTTAAGTGCCATTTTGATGGCCGGCGGCAAAGGAGAGCGTCTACGTCCAATGACATTAACAACGCCAAAGCCATTGTTGAAAATAGACGGGATGCCAATTATTGATTATAATGTGCGGAATCTATCTCGTTGTGGCATTACGGATGTTACTGTTACTACGCGATATCTGGCCGAACAACTGTATGACCATTTTTCGCAACCCGTATTCGGAATTAACGTAAAATGCGTAACTGAAGATCAGCCATTAGGCACAATCGGCGCTGCTTCACTCATCTCTCGCCCCGACGAAGGAGACACTTTAGTAATGAATTCCGACTTATTGACAACTCTTTCGCTCGAAGAAATGTTTATATTTCATAAGGCGGAGCAAGCAGACGTAACAATCGCAGCAATCCCATACTCGGTATCCGTACCGTATGCGATTTTGACTACTGATCAACGCCGTGTGCTCGCGCTTGAAGAAAAACCGACATACTCGTATTATGCCAATGGTGGCATATACATTTTCTCTAACAAATTGCTCAATTCAATTGAGCCCAACACCCCTACCGATGCTCCGCAGCTTATTGAACGAGCTATTGCGCAGGGTGGCAAAGTTATGTATTTCCCTGTTGACGGGACATGGATAGATATAGGTTCTCCGGCAGATTTCCGTCATGCCGAAGAATTGATGCGCCATCATCGTTCAATGGGTAAATTCTAACATACGATAAAAATTACCACATAATAGCACACACATCCATAATAAAACGATCGACTGATTTATGGCAGAAACAAACTTTATAGACTACGTTAAGATCCTTTGCCGAAGTGGTAAGGGTGGTGCCGGTTCGCGCCATTTCTACCGCGCAAAGTACGTCCCCAAAGGTGGGCCTGACGGAGGTGATGGCGGTCGCGGTGGCCATGTCATCCTGCGTGGCAACCAAAACATGTGGACCCTTCTACCATTAAAATATCGTCGCCACGTATTTGCCGGCAACGGACAGAGCGGCTCCGGGGGCCGTAGTTTTGGTAAAGATGGCGAAGACCAGATAATTGAAGTGCCTTGCGGCACGGTTGTTTTCGATTCTGAAACCGGTGATTATCTCTGTGAAATCACTGAAGACGGTCAGGAAATCAAGCTCCTTAAAGGAGGCCGTGGTGGTCTTGGTAACTGGCATTTCAAATCTGCCACGAACCGCACACCGCGTTATGCCCAACCCGGTGAACCTGCTATTGAGAAAAGTATCATCTTAGAGCTGAAACTTTTGGCAGATGTTGGTTTGGTTGGTTTCCCAAATGCCGGGAAATCCACTCTCCTATCCTCTGTATCAGCTGCACGTCCTAAGATTGCGGACTATCCGTTTACCACTATGGAGCCTCAACTTGGCATCGTTGAATATCGCGGTAACCGTTCGTTTGTAATGGCAGATATTCCCGGTATTATTGAAGGCGCCAGCGAAGGCAAAGGCCTCGGATTGCGTTTCCTTCGCCATATCGAGCGAAATGCGGTATTACTATTTATGGTGCCTGCTGACGCAGATGACATCGCTCACGAATATGAGATTCTCTTAGAGGAACTTCGCCGTTTCAACCCTCAGTTGGTTGACAAACAACGCGTACTCGCTATCTCTAAAAGCGATATGCTCGATGATGAACTGATTGCAGAAATCGAGCCGACTCTCCCTACAGATATCCCCCACGTATTCTTGTCATCAGTTACAGGTCAAGGTGTGGTAGAGCTTAAGGATGCGCTTTGGAAAGCTATCACCGATGATGCCAACCGCATTGAAGAGATACCTATTACTCATCGCCCGCTTGACGGTCACCACCGTGTTAGCGAAGAAGATAACTTCATCTTTGCTCCGGAACCTATTGCTGACGAAGAGGAAGATATGCCGGATGCCGGTGGACGTATGATTGATGACATCGAATTCGATGGTGGTGAAGACTACGTTGAATCGGATTTCGATGAAGATTACGATGATTATACCGATTTTGATGACGACGAGGATGATCCTCAGTCATATGAATCTCTTGACGATCTTTATGAAGCCGGCCCTGATGGTCAGCCACGCCTAAAGAAATAAGCAGAGTAAGATAACGCTTAAAAAAGCCCCATGATGGTTACAAATTCATTATCATCATGGGGCTTTTTGTATATCATTTCTTGCAAAATAAAGAAAACCGTCCATTTCACAGCGTAAAATTTGGCTATCTCTACCGATTTGCTTAAATTTGCGTAAATATAGCGGCAATTTGCCATTCTCGATACTCCTTAATTTTTACAAAGCATGTCTGTTAACAAGGTGATTTTAGTTGGAAACGTAGGGAAAAATCCCGAGATTCGCTATGTCGATTCTCGACCGTACGCGACTTTCTCATTAGCTACAACTGAGCGTGGGTATCGCACCGCCGGTGGTGTCGATGTACCTGAGCGCACTGAATGGCATAATATCGTAATGTGGGATCGCAACGCGGAGACTGCCGAACGCTATATCACTAAAGGCACTAAACTCTATATTGAAGGTAAATTGCGCACTCGCGATTGGCAAGATCATAATGCGATTAAACGCCGCACTACTGAGATCTATGTCGAAACCTTCGACATCCTTTCTCGTCCTACACCTACAGAAAATAATAAATAACTCACATAAATGAACTCTATTAAAAACAAACCAACTCCCGGCGCTCCTGAACCCATTCAGGATGTCGATCCGGTGGAAATCCCGGAGAATGCCTTCCGAGAGCTTGCAGAAGGGGAAAGTTATCGTCCTCTGATGCATCCTGATCGCAACTACCCCGAGGTTACACCCTATTCGGTTTCGCTCGGTTTGATCCTCTGCGTAATCTTTAGCGCAGCTGCCGCTTATCTCGGATTGAAAGTCGGCCAAGTATTTGAAGCTGCTATCCCCATTGCTATTATTGCTGTCGGTCTTTCAGGAGCCCTAGGCAAGAAAAATGCGCTTGGTCAGAATGTAATTATCCAGTCGATTGGTGCTTGCTCCGGCGTTATCGTTGCCGGTGCGATTTTCACCTTACCGGCGCTTTACATTTTGCAAGCTAAGTATCCCGAAATCTCGGTGAACTTCTTCCAGATTTTCCTGAGCTCTCTGCTTGGTGGTATTCTCGGAATTCTATTCTTCATTCCGTTCCGTAAATATTTCGTAAAGGATATGCACGGTAAATACCCCTTCCCTGAAGCAACCGCAACAACTCAGGTGCTCGCCAGCGGCCAAACATCCGGTGCAGAAGGTGGTTCTCAAGCAAAGACACTTGTTATTGCTTCTCTGATTGGTGGTATATACGACTATGTAGTTGAGACCTTTGGTTTCTGGGCTGGTACTTTGTCAACTACAGCCAGCAGCTGGGGACAAGCTATAGCTACCAAGACAAAACTCGTACTTAGCTGTAACACCGGTGCTGCCGTACTCGGTTTAGGTTATATCATCGGTTTGAAATATGCCTTTATCATTACCGCCGGTTCTCTGTTCGCATGGTGGGTAATCCTGCCCCTTATGGGCACTTATGGCAACGCAGAAATAGCAGCCATGGATCCCTCGGCTATCTTTAGCAACTATGTCAGAATGATTGGTATCGGTGGTATCGCAATGGCCGGCGTTATCGGTATTATTAAATCATGGCCTATCATTAAGCAGGCTGTTGGGCTTGCCGGTCGCGAGTTTAAGGGTGGCGCTGCTTCAGCTACAACTCAGCGTTGGCAACTTGATATTTCGATGAAGCATATCGTGTTCTTCATTGCTGTTGCTCTGATTGCCGTACTGATTTTCTTCTGGTTTGGCGTTATCAATAACTGGTGGCAAGCACTCATCGCATGGGTAGTTGTAACCGTAATTGCATTCCTGTTTACAACCGTAGCTGCAAACGCGATTGCTATTGTAGGATCTAACCCTGTATCAGGTATGACCTTAATGACCTTGATTATTGCTTCTGCAATCTTTGTGGCGATCGGTCTAAGCGGCACCTCCGGCATTGTAGCCTCTATGGTTATTGGTGGTGTTGTCTGCACAGCCCTTTCAATGGCAGGCGGTTTTGTAACCGACCTCAAAGTTGGCTATTGGCTTGGCACAACTCCTAAGAAACAAGAACAATGGAAATTCTTGGGAACTTTGGTATCCGCAGCCACTGTTGGTGGTGTAATTCTCGTTTTGAACCAGGTTTATGGTTTCAATCCTGATGATCCTAACGCTCTTGTAGCTCCTCAAGCAAACGCGATGGCAAAGGTTATCGAACCTCTCATGATGGGTGGTGATACTCCATGGATGCTCTACATGGTAGGCGTCATCCTTGCACTATTGCTTAACTGGCTTGGGGTCCCTGTTTTGGCTTTCTGCCTCGGTATGTTTATCCCCTTGTCACTCAACGTTCCTCTGCTCGTTGGTGGCGCAATCTCTTGGTTTGTAGCTAACAGCTCTAAGGATAAAGCTATCAATGACGCTCGTCGCGACCGCGGCACACTGATTTCTTCCGGTTTAATTGCCGGTGGCGCTCTGTTTGGCGTATTTGCTGCCTTAACTCGCTTCTGCGGTTTTGAATACACATCACCTTTCGACGGTGGCACATTGCAGATCCTCGGTATCGTAGCATACGTTGCCCTTATCGCCTACCTTTGGGGTGATTCACTTCGTGTCAAGAAACTGAAATAAATTTTGAATCGCAAGATACTCCAACTGGCAATCCCTTCGATTGTCGCTAATATAACCACTCCCCTTCTGGCCTTGGTAGACACTACTATCGTAGGCCATATGGGGAGTGAGTTATTCATTGCCGCCATCGCTATCGGTGGGGTTATGTTCAACATGCTTTATTGGCTGTTCTCGTTCCTCCGGGCCGGGACTTCTGGTTTATCCGCCCAAGCATGCGGCGCTCAAAATGGTAAGGCCTCCACATTGGTGCTTTACCGAGCACTTTCGGTAGCCACATTTGCCGGCATATGCATGATTCTTCTACAACAACCTATCTTCTTGTTACTATCCTGGTTCCTTGAGGGCTCTGCTGAGACGATTAAATTAGCCTCGATATACTTCCATATTTTAATTTATGGTGCACCTGCCGTACTTGGCAACTACGCCATGTCGGGATGGTTTCTTGGAATGCAAAATTCAAAGATGCTGCTATGGGTCTCGCTGATTATCAATATGGTGAATATCGCATCAAGTATAATTTTAGTATATGTATTTGGATTCGGTATTGCAGGCGTTGCCGAAGGCTCCCTGATTGCCCAATGGGTTGGATTTGGCGTTGGATTCTTGTTCCTGACTCGCTATAGAATTGCCAAAGTATCACTTCAAGAGATCTTACTTTGGCCGGAATTACGCCGATTTTTCAGCATTAATCTCGACGTAATGCTGCGCACGGTTTGCATGATTGCAGTTACACTTTGGTTCACTCGTGCCGGATCCCAGCAAGGCTCACTTATTTTGGCCGTCAATACCCTGCTGATGCAACTATTCCTACTTTTCTCATATATGATGGACGGTTTTGCGTTTGCGGCTGAAGCTTTAGTAGGACGCTATATCGGAAGCCACGATCAGAAGAATATGCTCCTATGCATCAGATATATTTTTGGATGGGGAATCATCTGTGCACTGCTTTTCACTTTTATCTATCTTATTGGCGGCGAAGATTTCCTTGCCCTACTTAGTAATGATCCGAACGTTATTTCAGCGTCACGCTCTTATGTATTATGGGCAGTAGCAATTCCATTAGCCGGATTTGCGGCCTTTGCTTGGGATGGTGTCTTTATCGGTGCTACAATGACACGCGGCCTATTACAATCAATGTTTGGCGCAATGGTAGTCTTCTTTACTGCTTACTACCTTCTTTTCCCCTACTTTGCAAATCATGCGCTCTGGTTTGCCTTTATTCTCTACCTCGCAACTCGTGGCGCTCTACAAACAATTATTTTTCGCCGACAACAAACAAAGGAGAGAACGCTCGGCTAATAGCCAATAGCGCTCTCTCCAGATCTAAAGGGAATTTAGGAAGATTATCTTACGGCAACCTTGTAATATTTACCGGAAACGGCAACAAGGTAGATACCACGAGATACAGTAACATGGGTTGTGGCAGTAGCTCGCTTCGATGCTGCTAACCTGCCATCAGCTGAATAAACTTTCACATCATTGCCGGCAGCACCATTGATGGTGATTTCTCCTATGCCACCAACAACTTTAATCGGGGCAACTGCTGCTGACTCCAGTCCGGACCATGCAGAAGCTGTTGCGGGATTTGAAAGATCAGATTCACCAACTTCACCATAAACTACAGTTACATAGAATGTGCGATCTACATCTGATTCTGCCGGAACGACATATGATGTTGCTGCTACAGGTGTATCATTCAACTTCTGGCCATTAGAGTAGATATTATAGCCTTCGATCTCCAAGTCGCTATAGGGTGACGGAATCTCAAAGCTTATATCATCTACGAATAATGCAAAGATATCATCAGATATATTATGGATGGCGAAATAGTTGGTTCCTTCAGGTAATTCAAATTCGTAGAGAGTCCAACCAACAGGCAGGTCAAATTCTTCACCTACAACTTCGAAGTCTTCGATATCTGTGCCTGATTTCGAGATCAGAAACTCTACGGTCTGTTCTCCATATTCGCCCCAGAAGGTCTGAGCATAGAACGAGATTGTCTGAGCATTGCCTGAAAGGCGTGGCGAAATCATATAGTCATTGCTCTGACAATATTGGTTGTCATACATTGCAAAGAACTGATTTCCACTATGAGGCTTATATAAGTAAGGCGGGCAATCTTCGTCATAATCATCATCGCCTTCTTCTGCGTCATAGTTTATTCCAATCTGAGCAGGATCTACTACCATCATGGCCTTGTTAGTCATAAAGTTAGAATACGGCGGGAACCCTGCATGGAAATAGGTGTTCTTTACTTCCTCTTCGCAAGCGCAAACTCCGGTCCAATCTCCAAGGCTATCATCTTTGACCTGACTGTCGGGCATACCGATAGAGAATGTAGGATATGATTCAACATCATCATTGAATACTACGCTTTGGCCTTTCAATAGAGGAGCGTTCCACTGTAAGGTCCACTCGTTATTGTCGGTCAAACTGGTCTCAACACTAAGATCGGTGGCAACAGGATATTCAGGATGGGTAAGATTAACGGTATAAGTAGCGGATTCGTTATCCTCTTCATTCTCATCTCCGTCATATACTACTTTTACGTAATAGCTATTGCTATCACCTTCGAGGAACAAGCCGGGAGCATAATCGAATGTAACTACGGCTGACTCATCAGCTGCAAGATCTGTCAAATCCTTAGTTTGGATACATTCATCGTTGCAGTAGAGCTGAACTTCTGCGTTAGCCGACTGTTTACCATCGTTGAATACAACTGCAGAAAGCTGATAACTGTCAGTTGCCGACATTGTCGAGGGAACGCTGAATCGTTTAACTGACAAGTTCTTATTAATAGCGGTATTTAACGACAGGTCGTCAATACAAATTACCTTGTTCGCGATATTGGCTACAATGGCAATTTCAACGGTCTTGCCGGCATAGTCGCTCAATGAGTAGCTAAACTTCTTCCACTGCTGTTCTTCGCCATCCAACGATACGTTTGAAGCGAGTTTTGTAAATCCTTCTCCTTCGCAGTTGATTTCAACATCAAAGGTAGTTGTGCAACCCTCAAAGGTCATTGCATATAGGCGCAATTCAGGATCTGAGCAAGTCAGCGTAATCAGACCGGTAGTCAGGCGACCAATATTGCCAACAGAATAGCCATAGCGGATGTATCCGTTATTGCCGTCATTATCATCTCCGGAAACCATACCCCAGCTTGCATAGCTTGAATTGGTTGTCGAACCGAGAATACCGGCTAATTCTCCACCGAAAGTCTCAATGTAAGGCGTTTCATACGGGGCTCCAACTGCGATCAAGCCTGTTGCAGAACCTGTGGTGTTCATGCCTGCCTCAGATGATGCTAAAACGAGGTATCTCTGGAATTCTTGTTCTGCATCATCGTCTGATGCAGTAAATGTGTACGGATTATCTGCAATATCGGTCTTATAGAGCTGCCAACTTGATGAAACATACTTCGCTAATGAATAGTCAAATAAGTCCTCATCACGCTGACTTCCATAAATATCAGTTGTGACGTTATTCCAGCTGAGCTTAACCTCACCGGGTGTAGATGTCTGATGACCTGTAGCACCGGTTGGTGTAGCAGGCAGAGTTACACCTACAAATGTGGTAATTGTTCTCTTATATCCCTCACCTGCTGAGTTTTCAGCATAGGCTACATAGGTATATTCCCCTTCATCATCTGGATAATCGGAGAAGGTATAGGTTCTGCCGGCCGAGGGACTATCGTTAGTGAAGATGACTTTATCACCACGACAAACAACCAGGCGAGTAACCGGAGCTTCTACATCACTGAGATCGTCACCGGCTACACTCATTGTAGGAGTAGTAATCTTACCGGTAACGTCATAATCGCCGTTTGATGCGGTTGTAATTTCCAGATTTGGAGCATACGGGGCATCAAGCTTCGGGCCATTTGTTACATTGATATAGTAGCAGCAGAGGCCGTAGCGAGATTGTGTTGTATTACAATGGATTGCAACGTAGTAGGTGCCATCCTTGGCGATTTGGAACGGGATAGAAAGTTCGTCTACAGTGCCGTTGCTAAGCGTCTTAGATTCTACAATTGTAGCAGCGATATCTGTGACAGATTTAGAGTTCAGCAATAACACTTCATAACTTGCATCGCAATAGCTGTTCGACTGACAAATCAGTGTCTCAAAGTTATATTCACGACCGGTTTCCAACTTAACAGGAACGGTTATCATGTAGTCATCATCGCTATGATTATAGTAATAGTTGCTACTAATAGCCATCATTCCTACATAATAGTTATCATAGGTCCATTCCCATTTGTGACTATCATTGTTCTTATTAATAACCGTTACCAAGTAGGAATTATCCTCGGTTCGGAAATCGATATTCAAGTCAGGGGTGGCAGCTCCGATAGCAACACGATTTGACGCTGTGCCTTTTAAGGTTGTGCCGTTGTATACGGGATAAACCACATACATATAGGTAGCCATTTCTTCGGGCGTAGCTACAGGGTCGGTAACCGAGATGGATGTTGTAGCTGCTTCCACAACATCGTCTGGTTCTTCGTTGCGATAACGGACTACTTTGTAAGCAAGTTTGTCAAGATCGATATAACCGCCGTTTTGCGATTCGGTAATTTCATCCCATTCAACTTCAAAATCAGAGCCATCATAGCTTGCAGTTACGGATGTAATCAATTCCGGGATGTCTTCACCGATATAGCATGACTTAGAAGCACGCGGCGATTTACCGGCTGAATTAGAAACTTGAGCTACAATGACATAGTAGCCGGGCGTCTCTAATGTGACGTTCGCAATCACATCGTCACCGGCGTCAACTGTGCCGGTGGCAACGGTCTTACCGTTAGCCTTAATTGTATAGCCCAGCTCTTGCCCGGAAATGTCGTCACCATCGAATGTTTCTGAGGGCGATGAGAAACTAATGGTTCCGGACAGGGCTCCATTGGGGAACGAAATATCCAAGCCTTCGGGAGCTGCCGGCGCTGCATCTTCAGCTTCAGCTACCACAGCATACGGTCCAACAACTTCTTCATGGTTGGGATAGTCGTAAACCTTTGTCGCCTCTGCAGTCTTTAAATCTACGCTATAGAGAGCCGAGGTTGATGCAAACATCTCTGCAACAAGCATTTTACCACTAAGAGGATCATATGTACCACCTGTGACATAGCTTGTAGACAGTCCGGTAGAACCTACCGAGGTCATCTCGCCTGTGTATTTATCAACACTATATAGTTTGCCGGTTGAATAACCAACGCCCCAAAGATTGCCATCAGTATCAAAGGTAATAGCAAACAATGGTTCTGGAATGCTATTGTTGATGATAGTGGCAGTGCGCTTATGAGGATCAATAGCAGAGAACACGTATCCATCACCGGTGCGATTCCATGTTGTACCATAGCAAAGTTCCGTGTCAGGGTCGTATGCAAGGTCTCGAGCAATGGTAGCCATATCCGTACCATATTCATACGATGTCATCACCCATGTGGTGGTGTTGAACATAAAATGGTCGATGTAAACATAACCATCTGCCACCTCATATAGCGTACAGAAATACTCATTATTACCGATATATGTACCACCACCATTTACACTAAAATCGTCACGCGTACGCAGGCGATTTGCAACAGCTGAGAATGGGTCGAAACGATAGAACCCGTAGCCATCCTCTTCTTCATCGTCCCATGCAGTAGAGTAAGCCAACAGAGTGTTGTAGGTAGACATTTGCTCCCCTTCCGCACGTTTCAGCGGAGCAAAACTGCCGGTTGATGAGAATACTTCCGGCTCGTCGGTTGCTACTTGGACAAACTTAGAGGACGTCTTGCCCTGTCGTTTAAAACTGTCACCGCCTCGATTCCATTGCAAGAAATTTGCAGGATAAGTAGATGTTTGGTCAACCATCAACTCTCCACGATGTGATTTCAGCTTGATAGCCGAACGATTCTGGCCGGCTACTTTTAAAGCGCCACTTAGAGGGGCAGCTTCTGAGGATAGGCTTATCAGCCAAGGCAGCAACAACGCCCCTGCCATTCTAAATAATTTCCACATAATGTGATTTTTACTTACGGCTCACAGGAATTTTGAATATATAAACACTAATAATAAAGGAGGAGCCGCTTATCCCCTTTATTAATCAGCAATTCATTGAATAATTTGTAACATATTATTAATGTTGCACCTTCGCCATACATTGCAAATATACTATTTACATTTTACAATACCAAACTTTTTGATTAAAATTTATAATTTTTCAGTCCGCAAAGTTTTCAATAAGAAGTACAACAAGCTCCTCCCCTTTCTCCTCCCCCAAGATGCAGCAACGGCTACAACTCCTCAGGGTTGTAGCCGTTGCCATTCCGGTTAGTCCCCAACCGGAAATATTTTCACAAGAATTTTATTCCATACCGCGGCGGCGGATGGTGATGGGGATGCCGGCTTCGGGTTTTTCGCCATCGTAGACTACGGCGAGGTGACCACCACCTCCGGCTCCTGCCATTTTCCATGCAAGGACTTGTCCGCGATATTTGTTGATATATTCTTCAACGCCTGGTGCCATCATTGCCGGGAACATTGCGATTTGTGCCTCAAATGAAGCCTGGTATGCTTTTGCAAATGCTTGCAAATCCATGTTCATGATTGCATCCCAGCAGTCTGCTGCAGCTG
>CAZKYD010000004.1:0-37509 GCA_964556875.1 uncultured Alistipes sp. | reverse complement strand
TCGGTTACGAAGGACGTTGCGCAGATCCCTCTAACTTCGATGCTGACTACTGCTATGCACTCGGCTTCAACGCTGCATGCCTCGTTAAATCGGGCGTAACAGGTTATATGTCGTCTGTTCGCAACTTGACTAAGCCTTCTGTTCAGTGGATCGCAGGTGGTATTCCTATCACCATGATGATGAACATGGAACGTCGTAACGGCAAGATGAAACCCGTTATTCAAAAGGCTCTCGTTCGCCTCGACGGTGCACCCTTCCAGAAGTTTGCAGCTAAGCGCGACGAATGGGCTACAAACACATGCTACATGTATCCCGGTCCTATCCAATACTTTGGCCCGGCTGAAGTTTGCGACCAGCCCACAAAAACTCTTCAGTACGAGCACCAGGGCAAGTAATTAACCATCTCGGTTAGTTATCACATCTCCGGACTAAGTGATTGCCCAACTCCGGACAAGCAACTAAGATTTCCTTAATTACAGCTTGCATAGAAAAATGGAGCCTATCGGCGGAACCTCCGCCGAAGGCTCCATTTCCTTTTTAAGGGGTCATAAATTCAATCAGATAAATTCAACCAAGTAAAGTGCAGTTATTTGGCTTAGAACGGAGTGTACAATTGAAGGGGAAAAGGGTTTTGAAGGAATTAGATTAATATTTAGAGAGTTAGAGGAAGAATCTCAGTTTGACAGCGTAACACAAAGCGTTTAATTTGAGGTAATTTGTGCTTACAGTCGAGGGGATAAAGTTTACATTACGGTTAGCACCGATGTGCTCGGAAGAAGCATTGCAAGCATTTGATCTGCCCCATATCGTAATGGACGCGATAGAAGGGATGAATGGGAAGCATTTCTGTTGCGTAGCGTTGACAGAGAGCCACACCAATCACAATCACGAAGAGATATTAGAGAATATAGAAGTATACCAATACAAAGGGATAGAGACTTTTTAGTACATTAAGAATTGAGTGAAAGAGAGGCCGATAGTCGTGATGACTGTCGGCCTCTCGATGTAAATAGTAGGATTTGGGAGGTAATTACATGTTTTTTTGGAAATATTTTGGGATTTGAAAAATATTTTATATTTTTGCATCAACGATTCCGTAGCTAATGACTACCGATTCGTTGTCAGCGGGGGTTGGCCGATTGGTCAACCGTCCGTTTTTTTATATAGTCCGGTTAAAGACCCATCAGCATTTCTGAGTAAGACTTCAGTAATATTGGCTCCATTACATATTCTATTTACAATACTTCGGGACATATAGCGCTCGGTTAGATCTGGACAATCAATGATAATTCGGTCTGATTGTTTCAAACCATGATTTAACATATTGTTAAAAGCTCGTTTAGGATTATTAGACACAAATCCTTCATGCTCATACCATAAATTTCCTATTTTTAGATCAGGGCACTTACCGTAATATTTGGTTCCCTTAAGGTCTCCATATATGCAATCATATTCAAATTGTGCCGGGCGTGTCATTTTTGGAGTTAACATCACTGATTCTCCTTTATTTGCGAACCATTTAGCGACATCCATTAATTTATTAAAGTCGCTATCTTCGCGATTTACTAAGTCGCTGATTTCTATTGAACCATTCCCTACTTTCTGAATATCACCACTCTTTTTCTCGCATGAACGTATGAATTTACAAGCATCGCAGAGCTCGTTGTCGGGGATGAAGCATTTGGCGAGGGATTGTTTTCCCTTTGCGATGTCGCAGTCGCGGCAGCGCCGGATAGTATAAGGGTTATAATCCGGCACGGATTTTTGTTCTATTCCGGGATTGAATCGGAAGATACCTTTTGTGTCGCGCTGGAGGGCTTCGTTGCCACGCTCCATAGCTTCGTTATGGTCGGTAGTGGGGAATTTAGGAGTCTATCGCCAAAGGACGTTATGGAGTTTCCATGGGAGCATGAATTGAAGGAAACGCCTCGCAGAGAGGAGTGCAAGGAGGATATTCTTGCGCGCTATCAAGCCGCGAAGAAGCGAGTTGGCCTAACTTAATGTTTATCGTCTAAATCATTTAAGTCTGTAAAGATGCAGAATATGGAAAAAAGGACACCCTCAGCTATAGCTAGATAACATTTGAACGTTATAGAGTTTGTTGCCAAATAGAGAATTAGAACAATGAGCATTAGGTAATGCACAGTATATCCAAGATTAAACTTCATTTGAGTAGAGAATAAAATAAGGAATTACAACGCAAAGGTAATAAAAAATGTGCTTAACAGCGCAAGATGCGTTTAAGCTACTCCTTACTAAGTTTCGTATAAAATACTGAACCAGCCTCAATTTGCAGAATCGAAGCTACTCTAATGGGAGCTGTAGCAACTGTTCAATATAGTCGAGGATTTCATTGCGTCCACGACGGTCAACAGCGCTACTGCGGAAGATGGGTGGCAACTCCTCCCATTCCTCTTTCAGCTGAGCACAGTAGTCAGTGAACACTTTTTTCGCGGCCGACGGTGACAGCTTATCTAATTTAGTAAAGACAATGCAGAAAGGAACGCCATTCTCGCCTAGCCAACGCATAAATTCCAAATCAATTTTTTGAGGCATATGCCGACCATCAACCAAGAGGAATAGACACGTCATCTGCGGCCTATTAAGAATATACTCTTTGATAATTCGCGAGATTTCAGCTCTGCCCTCTTTGCTTCTACGAGCGAAACCATATCCGGGCAAGTCAACCAAATACCATTGGTCATTTATCAGGAAATGATTAATCAACAACGTTTTACCCGGAGTCGACGATGTCATAGCCAACCCTTTTTTATTGGTCAGCATATTAATCAACGATGACTTGCCAACATTTGATCTTCCGATAAAGGCAAACTCATGGCGCATTTCATCCGGACAGCTTTTGACCGTTGAATTACTTATAACAAACCTTGCGCTATTTACTATCATTCTATTTAGTTTTTCCCGAAATTAATAAAACTATCCCGAATTCACAAATTTTACCACAGAAATAAAATGGAGTTGAACGAATTTCGGTAACTTTGCGTAAATCATTCCTCTTTTCTGCACCGCGATGAGAAACCAAAATCGAGAAACCGTTTTTAAGTTCAAGCAGTTTGAGATTGTCAACAATCTCAGTGCTATGAAGGTCGGCACCGATGGCGTGCTTCTTGGTGCATGGGCAGCGAGTTGCGATGACGAGGCTACCGATCTTCCAACGCATCTTGCAGCAACAGCGGATACTTCAGCACCAAATTTACGAATCCTTGATATCGGATGTGGCACAGGCCTAATTGCTCTTATGCTTGCCCAGCGATTCCCAACGGCGTCTATCTGCGGAGTTGAAATAGATTCTATGGCAGCAAGCGAGGCTGAATACAACTTTGAGCACTCGCCATGGCCTAATCGGCTGAAGGTAATCAAAGGTGATATCTGTATGTTATCGTCAGGAGAACTTGGAGGGAAATTCGATATCATAGTAAGCAATCCTCCATTTTTTAACAATGGGGTTATGGCACCGGAAACATCTCGTCAGCAAGCTCGTCACGAAACAGCGCTCCCATTAAGCAAGCTTCTTACGGCGGTAGCGACACTACTAAACGATTCAGGCTCGTTTAGCGTTGTATTACCTTCAGAGCGAGAGGACGATCTAAAATATCGAGCCGTTGTAAACAAGTTAGCCCTAAAACGTCTAACTCGGGTTACGACGGTGCCCCATAAACCGGCAAAACGCATCTTAGCCGAACTAAGTCTCCAGCCGACATCCGTTTGTGTCGAATCTAGTTTATCAATAAAAGACAGCAACAATAAGTTCTCATCTAAATATAGCGATTTAACTAAAGATTTCTATCTAAATTTTTAATCCAGCAATAATACACAATGAAATCGACAAAAGAAACATTCCATCTTGCCAGGCCTGGAGTAGCATTATCTCTCTTTGGCTGCATATTCTTATTCCTTCTAATCGTAGCTGGAGTGATTCTGCCATTCCTGCCTCGCTTCATCAGCAAGCCAGAAGCGGTCATTAGGATTTCCGTAGTTCTACAAGACTTAATAATATTTATACTGCCGGCTATCGCTACAGCCATGGTTGTAACACGCCTACCGGCTCAGCTATTATGTATTGATCGCAAGCCAAGATTATCTATCGTTCTCATAACAATGGCTGTTATGCTCTGTGCTACCCCCGCATTAAATGCAGTCATTGAATGGAACAGCAATTGGCACCTCCCCGATTCAATGGCAAACGTGGAGCAGTTCTTTCGTCAACTCGAAGATGGAGCTGAAGCTACCACTAAATTACTCATGAGCGGAGCTTCCATTCCATCGCTAATTATCTCCATTCTAATTGTTGGCTTACTTGCCGGATTTAGCGAAGAGCTATTCTTCCGAGGTGCGTTCCAACGTATAATGAGCCAAATGAATTTAAATATTCACGTTGTTATTTGGTTGGTAGCATTTATTTTTAGTGCCTTCCATCTTCAACTCTTTGGTTTCGTGCCCAGAATGTTGTTAGGCGCATTTTTAGGTTATCTTTTATATTGGAGCAAATCGCTCTGGGTCCCCATTATTGCTCATAGCTTCAATAACACCTTAGTCGTTATTTCGGAGTACATTAAGACAAACTCTTCAACGCCAAGCAATGACGCTGTGTCATTATCAGACCTTGGAAGCTCGCTTGCCTCCCCATCTGACATTATAATCGTGATTGCAAGCCTAGTCCTAACCGTTATCGGCATTATCTACCTCCGCAATCACACACTACGCCATACTGTCTAACTCTTGTAAGATCGATTAAGATCAACTTACTATTAGAACGTCACATGCACAGCTATGCGCGGGCCTGATTTTGCTGAGGCAGCTTGCCCTTCACGATAATTCAAGCGCCAAACATAGTCGACTCTCAAACACTTGAATAAGTTATCAATACCGGCAGATATCTCCATATAAGGTTTACCGTTCATCGGCTTATATGCTGATTCTGTCGGGAATAGATATAAATTATCATTTTTAAGCGGATTGTTCTTATCACTCAAGCCGCCAAGCCAACCTCTAAACGAAACGGCTTCACGCAATTTCAACTTCTTAAAGCCTGGGATATAATTAAGCAGAGCTCCGTTAGCCCAATAAGTCAAATCCCACGAAACATAGCTATCATTAATAAATTCCAGCGGATTCATCAAGGCAAAGCTTTCAGGCTGAATTGTATATGACAAATTGGCATTTGGCGTCAACAAGCTTAAATATGGCGACTGGCTCCAAACGTGCCCTCCCTTTACGATGACATCCGCAAAGCCAAATGCTGAGAACCAAAAGCGTTTCGAAATACTCAATTCTGTCTTATTAACCGTAAAAGGCGAACCAAACACACCCTTGGGGGCATATGTATGAGTCAGGACAAACACTGGTGCATCTAAGTTTATGGGGATACGCTGAGTCTTCGTTTGAAAGAATTTTTCACCCGGAGCATATCTTAATTCGATTGAAAAATATGGTTCATTATAATGGTCTGTAACATCGCCTCTACCATTAACAAATGGCACCCATGTTGTAGCCTCCTGACGTTCCAAGTTCGCAATAGCGGTGACCGAAAAATGGTTGGCTAATTCTAAGGTATAATTAATCTGAGTCTGACGGCGATAAGTCAGCAGCCTATTCGAAATGCGCTTTAAGGCCAAGAATACATTATCAGCATTTGTAAAGAGATAATGCTGACCAACTTGATCTACGTCATAAGTCTCTGACACTCTAATAGAATGAACCGAGAATTCGCGCTGATGATTTTCCTTTTCATTAAACGAATATTCCAATTCTCCGCTATATTTCCACTTTTTATCGGATAGACCATACGCTGCATACCCCTTGGCAAACCAGTGTTTTGATAGAGCTGCTGTTGTTGTACCGCCTAAGCGCAATCGCATTCCTTCTAACGAATTACCACTTATAAACGTATTGACCGGGCCAATATCAAATTTTGAATCTTTACCAGTTTGAACATAACCGGTAAACATTATCTTCAGGAATTTCTCTAAATAGAAATAAAACTTCACACCGCGCAAGCGCTCCATCAACAAGGCGATGCGATTTTCATTGTTGGATGAAGCCACCAAACGCTCCTCTTTCCAGAAATCTTCATCACGTGCATAAACAGCCGGATCATTAAACGTATCGCCCAAACGATCAAACAACTCAGCGCGAGGCGATTCGTCAAAATTATAATCTTTATATGCCGTAGCACGATGGATATATAAACCTTGGCTACCACGGATAATAGATAATTCTACATTAAAATCATCTAACGTTTTTAGGCGAGCACCATTCTCAGCACATTCAAACTCCTGTATAATCTGTAGATGATCTACAAAATTCAGGTTAATCGATGGCGGCACATTCATGCGCACTCTACGCACAAACATAGTTGTATCCCCTTCGGCGACATACAAGCGTCCTGTAAAACCAAATGTTGCCGGATTTCGTGGCGCAAAGCTCAATTCTATCAAGCGTTCTCCTTTTTCTGTGGAGATAGTATCAGTCAGATAAAACTTATAAAAATCAGGAGCTATATGCGACAGCGGACTTACAAATCTATTCTGCAGGATATTGATATCGTCATCATACAAATCTATTTCGCGGAACACATCTTCCATCAAAACGCGCATACTGCCGGCATCTACTATCTCATCAATACCTTCGCTACGAATACCGCGAACATAGGTCTTCTCTGAGCGAGGATCTCGACGATAGATAACATCCGCGAGTTTCTCCTTTACAGAAAGTGGCAAAATAGGTTCTCCGGTAACCGCTGATGTATCGACATGTTCCCGAAGAAAATCATATTTACTTTTTTTATTGCGTTTACTAATCTCCGCAGAATCCCCAAATTCAACCTTATTCAGTCCGAGCGTAATGCGTTCATAACGAGTATAATTATAATAAGGATGGCGATGTGGATCGGTTATCGAATCGGCATTTCTGATACGTTGCATAAAATCAACAGCCGGATTATTACGCTTAGAATAATGTTCTTTACGCCGTTTCACCGTCACCTCATCAAGCAAATGACCTGACGGGACCAACAACACTCGCATAGCAGCAATATCACGTGTTACAGGAATTATCTTTTTATCATATCCCATAGCCGAGAACTCCAGCTCGGCGTTTTGGCTATTAATTATAATAGAGGCTTGTCCGTTGTCATCGGCAAGCATCCCTTGAGATGTACCACGTACATAAATAGCGGTATACGGCACCGATTCTCCCGACACCGAGTCAACCACTTCTATCAACACTTTGCCGGCCGCTGAAGCCGACTGCGCAATCCCCATCACAAAGAGGACCAACAACAATATATAGATTTTTGCTTTTTCCAAGGGTAATGTTTAACTTTGCAAAGGTAGTTATTATTCCGCTGTCCAACAAATAGGGAGCCATTAACCAGCCTATATATGTATAAATCAACAAGAAAATAAGTAAAAATGGCAAAAGAAATTGAACGCAAATATCTTGTAACTAATGATTCTTACAAAGCGAAAGCTATTAACGCGATCAACATCAAACAAGGTTATATTTCGCGCAAGAAAGAGGGAACTGTCCGAGTTAGAATCAAAGGTGATAAGGCTTTTCTTACCATTAAAGGGGCTAACAAGGGAATTGTGCGCAACGAATGGGAATATGAGATTCCGGTTATGCAAGCCGAAGAAATGCTTAGCTCTGTCTGTGAAGGGAATATAATTGATAAAACCAGATATATCATCCCTTATAATGGCTTCACTTGGGAAGTTGACGAATTCCACGGACGATTAGCTCCTTTAGTTATCGCAGAAGTAGAACTACCATCTGCTGATTCAAAACCATCGCTACCAGATTTCATCGGCAACGACGTCTCATCTGATCCAAAATACTATAATTCAAACCTTTAGCCCATGCCTGAGTTACAATCTAATAGGCTTTTATCGACTGTTTAAAATATTTTTGTTAATTTTTGGTTACAAATATATAATTTTTCGCATTTTATTTATACCTTTGAGGCATTAAAAATATGTCATGATCCAAAATTCAAATCTCATGACCAAAACTTTAATAACCATTCATCCAATCTTAAAATGATGCCATATCTAAACCGGTCAATTATGGCAGTTCTTATAACGGCTGCATCTACCCTGACCTCGCTTCACTGTCAAGCCGATGAAACCACCGGCTTGTTCACCTCAACTGACGACGACGTTTCCACATTCTCGCCTTACTCGTACACGACGAACGATGCCAACAAAACCATCTCCCTAAAAACTCTATGGGAATGGAACATGGGGAAATTAGACGGTACAAATTACAACTGTGATGCTTATCAAAACGATCACAATCTCATTGTAAAAGACAATACAGTATATACGTTCACAGCGGTCTATTATGCCAACGGTAAAGAGTATCCAAAAATCCGTAAATTTAATGCGCTAACCGGGGAACACCAAAGCACAATTACCCATGAGACTATTACAAATGGGGGTTCAAATAGCATGTTCTTCATTGATGATAATAACAACCTTGTTCTTGTCTTCGTAAAGGACACTCACAATGACCAAGTTACAGACGACTTTAAGATTTCCACTCTGGTCTTAGATTCCGATTTAGCAATATCTTCTGAAACAGTTTATTCCTATGTCGCCAACACACCTGATTATAAAACCAAACGCATCCCCCAGGTTGCCAATCAACCAGAATGGGGTGAACTTCAAGGCGATGTAACAAGCGGACAATTCTCATTCTCCATAGGAGGCTGGGAATCTGAGCCATACTTTAAAGATCTCACACAGGAAACCAAGGTGTACTATCCATCACTTTGCAAATTCACATGCACGAACTCTGACAACGGCAATTTCCTCCAATCAGACGTTACTCGTTATGACTCTTCTGCTAATGAGTCTCCAACTTTTAAGGCAAGGGACACCAAATACTACACCAATTACCCTTGGGCATATATGATATATATCAACGGTCTAACAAACAATATTGATATTGTTAATGGGTTCAGCACAACTGACCAGACCATTACGAAAATGCCACTAATGTTATTTCAAAATCAAGGCGACAAACTTAAAGAAGAGTATTTGAAGGCTGATGCAGCAGCTTCAACATATCCTCTTATGACAAACATCTCTACTCTTACAGACGCTAAATTCTTATCAACGGATGGTCCATGTTATGGTGCATACCCCATCATTCTAAACAATGATTATTTCCTAATCATCCCTTATAGATTCAACGAAACGGATCATATTCAGTTTAAGCTTGCAAGGATGACAGACACTACTGATCTCAATTCCATGGAAGAGGTAGCAACATTCCCTGCTGACTCTAACAGATTTACCTATCCAGAGAGTAAATACCAATACGCAGGCCTACGAGCTCGAGTAGTAGTTATCCCTGATGAATCTAGCTCTAAGGCAACAATTTATGCCTATATGCCGAGCTCTTTCTTGGGTGCTTACGAGATCTCTTTAACAAATAACTCAGATATCGTTTTAGGCCTCACTGACATCAACTCGGATGATACAGCCATTCACTACTCGCTTAACGGCCGTACACTCAACGTAACAGCCGATAACGAGCAGATCAATGTCAATCTTTACACGACAACCGGTGCGAGCGTTTACACCTCACAGATTCGTCAATCTTCGGATATTGATTTAACGAATCTTCCTTCCGGAGTATACGTTCTCAAGCTCAACAACCAGACCTCTAAAATTCTTCTCAAATAAATCACTGTTAACTATTCCAACGAAAATGACGCAGACCATATAAAATGGTGCTGCGTCATTTTTTATTCTTTAGCGATAGCGCTCGGGGAGCGATTCGCGAATTATGTCGGCCGAAAGTTCTGCCACTCTGCGACGATCGGCCTCATCTGTTGGATGTGCAATCGGATTATGAATCGTTAATGTTACCTTACCCCATTTTGGCAACCAATGTCCTCGAGGGAGCAAATCATACGCGCCATCAATTGTCAATGGCACTACCGGCAACTGAAACTCCATAGCCAATTGAAACGCGCCGGAACGGAATTTTCCCATACGCCCCGTACGTGAGCGAGATCCTTCGGGGAAAACGACCACCGACATTCCATTGCGAAGCGTTTTCTCCGCCGTTGCCATTGTGCGCTTAATAGCGGCCGGCGACGAATTGTCAACGAAAATATGGCCGGCAGCTTTGCAGCTAATTCCAACAACCGGGAATTTTAGCAATCCTATTTTCATCAGCCATCTGAAATTGTGGCGCAGGAATCCATAAATTGTAAAGATATCATAGGCACCCTGATGATTTGCCACAAAGACATACGAAGTCTGTTTATCGATATTCTCTCGTCCTTTAACCTCTACCTTCACCAATGTCACCCAAGCGCAGAGCATTGCCCAAATATGAGCAGGCCAATACCCCCAAAAACGGCCACCGCCAAGTAGCGAGCCGACAGTAGTTAGCAGCCCGCACACCGTTGTCAACACAACAATTAAGGGGAGCATTATACAAATCTGATAAATGCGATAAAGGACTAACAATATCAATTTCATGCAACAGTATTACTTAAATATTATTTATAAAATCGGGCGCCGGCACTTTTTGTTCGCTCCGACGCCCAATATTTTTATCTGTCAATGATTCTTTACCATGCAAACATCGGACGGTCAGACATCATTGCATTTACCTTTTCACGAACAGCCTTAATGGTTGCTTCGCTCTCAGGCGCAGACAAGACGGTGTCGATCATTTCAACGATACCACCCATTTCATCCTCTTTCAGGCCACGAGTTGTGATGGCAGGTGTACCCAAACGAATACCAGAGGTTTGGAATGGTGAACGAGAATCGAACGGGACCATGTTCTTATTAGCAGTGATATCTGCCTCAACAAGGACTTTTTCAGCAACCTTACCGGTTAGTTCGGGGAACTTGGTGCGCAAGTCTACCAAGATACAGTGGTTATCCGTGCCTCCGGATACAACGTGATACCCCTTATCGATAAGGGCAGCAGCCATAGCAGCAGCATTGGCCTTTACCTGCTTTTGATACTCCTTGTATTCGGGCTGAAGAGCTTCGCCAAATGCGACAGCCTTAGCAGCAATAACATGCTCAAGCGGGCCACCTTGAACACCGGGGAATACGGCAGAGTCGAGCAATGATGACATCTTGCGGATTTCGCCCTTCTTTGTTGCTTTACCCCAAGGATTGTCAAAGTCCTTACCCAACAGGATCACACCACCACGCGGGCCACGCAGAGTTTTGTGAGTGGTTGAAGTAACAATATGTGCATACTTCAGAGGATTGTCAAGCAGTCCGGCGGCAATTAAGCCGGCAGGATGAGCCATGTCTACCATAAAGATAGCGCCAATTTCATCGGCTATCTTACGCATACGAGCGTAATCCCATTCACGGCTATATGCACTTGCACCACCGATAATCAGTTTCGGTTTCTTCTCTAAGGCAAGCGCCTCCATATGGTCGTAGTCTACGCGCCCGGTTTCATTATCGACATTGTAGCCGATAGCGTTAAACACCAACCCGGAGAAGTTTACTGGGCTACCATGCGACAGGTGGCCACCATGATCGAGGTTCATACCCATGAAAGTGTCGCCAGGCTTTAGGCAAGCCATAAACACAGCCATATTAGCTTGTGCTCCGGAGTGAGGCTGAACATTTACATATTCAGCATCGAAGAGCTGTTTCAGACGTTCTTGTGCCAGCGTTTCAGCTTCATCAACAACTTGGCAACCGCCATAATAGCGATGGCCGGGATAACCTTCTGCATACTTATTTGTCAGGCAGGAGCCCATAGCCTCCATGACCTGAGGAGAAACGAAGTTCTCTGATGCAATAAGCTCAATGCCCTTTTGTTGGCGCTGATGCTCACGATTGATAATGTCAAAAATGACGTTGTCGCGTTGCATAATGATTTGTTAATTTGGTATTGATTGATTTAAGTGGTTTGCGTTATATACCTTGTATTTGAGTTATTTCTTTTTGACAGAGAAGCCGAAATGGCCCAACTCCTCACCCTGCGAATAGTAATGCCCATGGTTATAATTGAGCAGTCCGGCTTTGCTAAGATCAAAGCGATCTGTCTCCGGATCTATAAAGCGTTCATCAGCTAAGACGTTGACAACTTTTGCGATGAACATATGATGAGACCCTAAAGGCAAAATCGATGTCACTTGACATTCTATTGATAACGGAGATTCATCAATATAGGGAGCTTTTACCATCACACCTGGAGCCGGAGTGAGACCTGTTTCCTTCCACTTATCGAAATCTCGCCCGGAGCGCACGCCAACCCAATCGGTTTGACGCGCCATAGCTGCCGTGGTAAGATTAATAGTAAACTCCATTTGCCGTTTGATAATCTCATACGAATGACGCTCAGGGCGCACCGAGATATAACACATGGCAGGATCGGTATTAATCGTACCGGTCCACGCAACGGTAAGCATATTCGAATCCTCAGGCGATGAACCGCAAGTAACGATAACCGCCGGTAGCGGATAAATCATCGTTCCGGGTTTCCACGAACGCTTTATGTTAAGGCTTTTGGAGTTGCTATCCATAGGATAAGTAGTAGTCTTTTAGTTCAAGGCTTCTGCAGCACGGATTTCATCTGTGGTAATGCCCAATGCTCGGCAGATCATGGCTTGACGGGTGAACAATCCATTACGAGCCTGTTCAAAGTAGTAGGCTTTCGGATTATCATCAACATCTTCGGCGATTTCGTTCAATCGAGGTAGCGGATGCAGCACTCTCAGATTGTCACGCGATCCTTCCAACATCTTGTTGTGCAAGCTGAAGCAATCCTTTACGCGATCGTATTCAGCCAAATCGAGGAATCTCTCACGCTGCACACGTGTCATGTATAGGATATCAGTGGAGTTGATAACCTCGGGAGTCAACTCGGTATGGATTTCATACGGCAGTCCAAGCTTATCACACAGCTCGATATACTCCTTCGGCATTCCCAATTCCGGGCACGATACGAAGCGGAACTTCGGTTTGAAATAGCGCATTGCCATCAGCAGAGAATGTACGGTTCGACCATATTTAAGGTCTCCAACCATTGTAATCTCAATATTATCCAGACGGCCTTGCGTTTTCTGAATTGAGTATAAGTCAAGCAGAGTTTGCGATGGATGCTGATTGGCTCCATCTCCAGCATTGATTAGCGGAGTATCCGTAACTGATGCAGCATATTTAGCAGCCCCATCCTTAAAATGGCGCATGATAATCAAATCTACATAATTTGACACCATCTTAATAGTGTCTTTGAGCGATTCGCCCTTTGAAGATGACGATGTATTTGCGTCTGAGAAACCAATCACACGACCGCCTAAGCGATTAACGGCAGTCTCAAAGCTGAGACGAGTTCTTGTTGATGGTTCAAAAAAGAGCGTTGCCACTACCTTCCCATCAAGAATTTTGTGATTCGGATTTTCCTCAAAGAAACGAGCGTCGGCGAGGATTGCAAGAATATCATCCTTGCTTAAGTCGTCGATTGAAACAATTGATTTGGAGTTCATCAGTTACGACAGTCTTTGTTGATTTATTAGTCGGCAACCTCGCCAAAGCGGGCTACCGCTTTTTACTTTTGCAAAGATAAGAACTTTTCTTTTCCCTTACAACAACAAAATCTATAATATTTTTCGCCCCTCAATAATTTTCCACTAATTAATCATCACAAATCATCCCCCTCCCAATTATATAGTTTCAAACCACCACCGCCGAATCAGCAATAGCCAAGCTGTCATTGCCACATGGAGCTATCGGGCGGCCTTAAAGTATAGCAGAATTGCAATGATAGAGTAGATGAAGTTCGGTATCCACATTGCAACTAAGGGGGATGTTAAGCCTGATACCGCGAAAGATGAGGTTACAGTCATAAAGAGAATATAAGAGAAGCTTAACAGCAAGCCGATACCAATATTCACACCCATACCTCCTTTCACTTTCTTCGAAGATAACGACATACCGATTACCGTCAAGATAAATGCGGCAGCACACATAGCATATCGCTTTTCATACTCTATTTCAAATGCTTGTATGTTAGCCACACCGCGCTGCTTCTGTCGCTGAATATACTGACGAAGCTGCTCAGTGGTAAGCGTCTCTTGGTCGTTTTTAGAGATAAGGAAATCGCGCGGTTCAAATGGAATAATTGTATCAAGCTGATAGCCACGCTTGATATATTCGCGATTATTCTTAAAATCACGAATGACATAATCTCGCACTTGCCAACGATAAAGCGTATCCCACTTTATAGTCTGTGCCTGCAAGCGCGATACCAATTTTTTATCCTTAAATAATTCAAGAGAGAAACGATAACCAGTCTTCGCTGTATTATCAAAGCGGCTCATATATGCAATCTGCCCCGGAGCCACCTTCATCATAATGTTATCGCCATAATCTACTCGCTTATTTTTTACATAAGTGTTAGTGTAGGCAATACGCTTCACATTGGCCGGCGGGATGATATAGGCTGATAAGACAAACGTCATAGCAGCAATAACAGCAGCCGATATCAAGTATGGGCGCAACAATCGACGAAAACTCATACCAGATGACAGCATTGCTATAATCTCAGAGTTATCAGCTAATTTCGATGTAAAGAAAATTACAGCGATAAACACAAACAGCGGACTAAACTGATTCGCAAAGTATGGCAAGAAGTTTAAGAAATAATCAAAAATTGTTGCCTTGAGAGGTGCCTGCAAGAATGAGTCGAGTTTCTCATTAATATCAAGCACTATCGTAATTGCAAGAATCAAGATAATCGCAAAGACATACGTACCAAGAAATTTCCCAATAATATATCTATCCAAAATCGACATCGGATTCCATCGGCGTTTACCGGTCGTTTTAGTTGACTTATGTTTTATCTTTGGAAATTTCATCTGTAGTAATATCTTCAAATTAATTGTAAGCAATTCTCAATTAGAGACGTCGGCTTACGCGTTCAACCATTTGTGGCTTCCAGATATGGAAATCACCTTCCAGAATATGACGGCGCGCTTCACCTGTCAGCCATAAATAGAACGCCAAATTATGAATAGATGCGATTTGCATTGCCAACAACTCGCCGGCAATAAATAGATGTCGCAAATATGCTTTTGTGTAAACCTGATCTACGAAGCAGTCGCTTTCAGGATCAATCGGGGTAAAGTCATCCGCCCATTTCAGATTGCGCATGTTCATAATACCATTACGCGTAAACAGCATTCCATTACGCCCATTACGTGTTGGCATCACACAATCCATCATGTCAACTCCGCGATCGATGGCTTCAAGAATATTTACCGGAGTACCTACTCCCATCAAGTAACGAGGACGATCCTTCGGCAAAATTTCATTGACAACCTCAATCATATCATACATAACCTCGGCAGGCTCGCCTACAGCAAGACCACCAATAGCATTCCCCGCAGCACCCAAATCAGCCACCATTTTAGCAGATTCCTGACGCAGATCTGCAAAGGTGCAACCTTGCACTATCGGGAAGAATGCTTGTGAATGGCCATAAAGAGGTTCTGTTTCGTTAAAATGCTTCCAGCCTCGACGCAACCATTTCATAGTCAAGTCGAGCGATTTTCGAGCATAGCTACGTTCAGATGTCCCGGGAGGACATTCATCCAACGCCATCATGATATCCGAGCCGATTTCACGCTGAATATCAACAACTTTTTCCGGCGTAAACAAATGTTTAGAGCCGTCGATATGGCTACGGAACCATGCGCCTTCTTCGGTTAACTTTCTACGTTCTGAAAGTGAGAACACCTGGAAACCTCCCGAATCAGTCAGAATCGGGCGCTCCCATCCTTCAAATTTATGCAGACCGCCGGCCTTATGCAAAATCTCTGTGCCGGGACGAAGATAAAGGTGATAAGTATTGCCAAGTATAATCTGCGCTTTTATATCATCGCGCAATTCGCGTGCGTGTACTCCCTTAACAGCTCCAACGGTGCCTACGGGCATGAAAACCGGGGTCAGAATTTCGCCATGATCTGTCGAGATTCTGCCCGCGCGGGCGGCAGTGCCGCCTGGAGTGGCTTCCAGTTTATATTCCATTTCTTAGTATTACAGTTTCGGTTTGCCGCTGCAAAAGTCAACGTGACTGCAAAGTTAATGATTTTTTCCCGAAGGAGAAAGGATTTTGTCAATGAGCTGTTTTTGAAAAAAAATTAGTATTTTTGCAACCTAAAGTAACTTGAAACATTCATAGCTGTTATATATGACAGTTTAATCAATAAAATATGACTCTTAAAGACCGACTATTAGATCTACCTCCGGTAACTAAAAATTTGCTGATAATCAACATTCTGGTTTTTCTATGTACTCAACTACCGCGACTCGGCGGGTACATCGAACAGTATGGAGCCCTATATTATTTTACATCCGATCAATTTCTGCCCTGGCAGCTATTTAGCTACATGTTCATACATGCATCCTTCTTGCATCTATTTTTTAACATGTTCTCGCTGTGGATGTTCGGCGTGATCATTGAGCGCTCATTAGGTTCTCAGAAATATCTCATCTACTATATCAGCTGTGGATTAGGTGCAGCATTGCTCCAAGAAGGTATCTTTGCATTAATGATAAATCATTATGCAGGGCTTTTTGAAAATGGCCATGTTATATGCAATATGATGCGTAACAGCCAATTTTCGTTTGGTCAGCTATTTGATCTCAATGTTAGCCCTTACGATGGAGCTATCATATCACTCTTCCACCTCTACCACAATTCTACTGTTGGCGCTTCGGGAGCTATTTATGGCATACTGCTCGCATTCGGATTCTTATTCCCTAAGATGAGAATATACCTGATGTTTCCACCGATGCCATTACGCGCTCGTACGGCAGTAATCCTGTTTGCGGCCATCGAACTTGTTCTCGGCATTTATAATAGCCAAGCAGATACGATTGCTCACTTCGCACATCTTGGCGGAATGCTCGTTGGACTGCTGATTCTGATATGGTGGAAAAAGAATGGCATAATTCGCCCATTTTTCTAAGTCGACTCCCAACAAATAAACTCAACTCAGGCTACAGCCTGACCATCATATGACACAAACCGCGCGTGCAACGATCTCATTGGTCTTCATCAATTTAACGATATTCATAATTATGTTTATCGGCTGGTTGTTGCGCGGTGTATTCCCCAACATTACCTCTGCCATTACAGCTCATTTCTGTTTAGCGGCAGACCCGAGCCAGCTATTATCAGCACCATGGACACTGTTTACATATATGTTTACTCATGTAAACTTTCTGCATCTACTAATAAATATGTTATGGCTTATCGGCTTTGGGCCGACGATTAAGGGGGATTGGCGTCATACTGTTGTAGCCTATATTCTTGGAGGCTTGCTTGGCGGAGTTCTATTTATCTGTTATTCCCTAATAACGGGAGAAGTCAACAGAGAACTCACCGGCGCCTCTGCAGCTGTGATTGCGATTGTAGTCTTATCCGCCTGTTTATCCCCTGATCGCAAACTGCAAATGCTGTTGATCGGAGAAATCAAGCTAAAATGGCTCGCATTATTAGCAATCATTACGCTATTTGCCGTTTCTCCATTTTCTGCAGAAACAGCAGCTCATTTAGGCGGTGTAATTGCCGGCATTATCATCGGCGCAGTCTGTCTAATTCGCAACAAAACGATTTCTTATCGAGCTTTAGAACTTGCTCGACGAGAAACTCACCGTAAAAGCATCCTACACAAAGCAGAACAATCCGGGTTCACCTCTCTCTCTGAAGCAGAGCGCATCGAACTTTTCGATCTGCATAAAACAAACCATTAACGTTTCTGTCCGTGACAAATAAATCTGCGACAAAAGCATTAACGTTATTCGGCATCCTTGCCAATATCATCATAGCTGTAATTACGATAATCGCAGCTTATGGGGGCACCGTCAATCCGAATAAGACTACCATCCCGGCAATGATCTCTATGACATTCCCGGTTTGGGTATGCTTGACTATTGTGTCCCTTATCATCTGTCTGTTCGTTAACCGCAAGATAGCCATCATCCCAGGTATAACATTGCTGCTTTCTTTTAGCTCTATTCTAAACATTTGCCCCTTAAACTTGCCTCATAAAGCTCTCACTCCTGACGAAGAACAACGCAGTTTTTCTGTATTAAGCTATAACGTTTATTCATTTACCAATTATTTTCAATCGCCAATAAATCCAAGGGATACATTAACCCAAAAGGATGAAGCTCGATTGGGCTTATCAAACCCGACACTTTCATATATCTTATCATGCGATGCTGATCTTGTATCCTTACAAGAATGTTACATCAGTCTACTATCAAACAATCATGGATACATATCTACAGCGCTTTATGACTCGATATGCTCTAAATATCCCTACCGTATTTGCGAATTAACTAATGCTATACTCTCAAAGCATCCATTAAAGCAAATTAAAATCCAACAACCGCTACAACGAAGCGGATATATCATCGGAGCGGAAACTGAGATTAATGGTCGACAACTCCTTTTTATCTCTGTCCACCTTAAATCGCTTGGCTTAGATCAGGACGACAAAGCTATTTATCGTGAAATTACGAAGGGTGAAGGTGGCCGTCAAGCAATTTCCGACGCAAAATCTCGTTTATTAACTAAACTATCAAATGCTTTCCGCTCAAGAGCAGATCAAGCAGAATTATTGCGTCAGCAAATCGACTCTATCGGCATTGAAAATGTCATCATTGCCGGAGACTTCAATGATATTGAAGGATGCTATGCCCAACGTATCATCCAAAAAGACAACTTTAAGAGCGTTTATCGTGAGGCCGGATTTGGCCCGGTTATCACATATAATGCCAATAGATTTTATTTCAACATTGACCATATCCTTTACCGAGGCTCAATGGAAGCGGTAGATTACAGCAGAAAGAAATTTAAACGTTCTGACCACTACCCCATTCAAGCTCAATTTATATGGTCTGACAACAATACGAATTAATAACTATCTATAAAACCATAAATTTAAAACCTTTAATTGCTTATGAAACCTATTCTCTTCGGATTCTGCTGCATGGCTGCTGCCGGGGCTATTTTCCTGAGCGGTTGCGGCAAACAAGAAAGGGAAAATCCTTTCATGAAGGCCTTTGATACCCCTTATGGTATCCCTCCTTTTGAAGACATTCAAATCTCCGACTACGAGCCTGCCTTTGAAGCCGGTATCGCTGAAGCTAAAGCGTCGATTGATTCAATCACTTCGAACCCCGATGCACCGACATTTGAGAACACGATCCTCGCGCTCGACAATCTCAGCCCTACTCTCGAACGTGTTGTTTCAGTAATGAATGCTCTTTCAGAAGCAGATTCGTCCGACGAATTCACCGAAGTGGTAGAAAAACTGATGCCCAAGTATACAGCATTCACCGATGAAATGATGATGAACCAGGCACTGTTTACCCGCGTTCAAGCTCTATACAACAATCTTGACACAATCAATCATCCCCTTGACGAACGTCGTGCAATCACCGATACATACACCCAATTTGTGCGTCGCGGTGCTCTGCTCTCAGCCGACAAGCAAGCCGAGCTCAAGGATGTGAACAATCAACTGACAAATCTCTATCTGAAATACAACAAAAATCTGCTGAATGCCAACAACTCATTCGAAATCGTTGTTGACAAGAAAGAAGATCTTAAAGGCCTACCGCAAAACACTATTGACAATGCTGCTGCAGAAGCTAAATCTCGTGGCAAAGAAGGTAAATGGGTATTCACGCTCCATGCTCCCAGCCGCTTAGCTGTGCTGCAGTATGCCGACAATCGCGACCTCCGCGAAAAGATGTGGAAAGGTTATACCTCAAATGCCACAACCGGCGATAACGATAACCGTCCTGTAATCAAGGAGATTCTCAAACTACGCGCAAAGAAGGCCAATCTACTCGGCTATAAGGATTTCGCAGCCTATATGACCGCTGATAAGATGGCCAAAACACCGGAAGCTGCAGAAGAGCTCCTCATGAAAATCTTTGTTCCGGCCAAAGCAAAAGTTGCCGAAGAAGTGAAGACCATGCAAGAACTTAGCAACGCCGAAGGCAACACCTTTGAAATCGAACCTTGGGATTATTACTACTACGCTGAAAAAGTTCGCCAACGCGACTTTGCGCTCAACGAAGCTGAGATCCGCCCATACTTTGCTGTCGACTCTGTAAAGAAAGGTATCTTCGCTATGGCAAATCGTCTCTACGGTCTGTCGTTCGAGGAAATGCCGGATGCTCCGAAATATCACCCCGATGTAACTGTCTATGACGTTAAAAACGAAAAGGGTGAACACGTAGCTGTATTTATGACCGACTATTTCACTCGTCCGTCAAAACGTCAAGGCGCATGGATGGAAGAACTTAAGTCCTCATGGATTAATCCGGATGGCAGCGTAGAACGTCCTATTATCTATAATGTAGGCAACTTTGCACCTCCTACAGCCGATGCCCCTGCCCTGTTGACTATTGATGACGTTCAGACTATGTTCCATGAATTTGGCCATGCTCTCCACGGTATGCTATCTCAGGTTCGACTTAAAAGCCAGAGTGGCACATCGGTTGACCGCGACTTTGTAGAATTCCCCTCTCAGTTCCACGAACATTGGGCCTTTGATCCTGAAATGCTGAAGGTATATGCACACCACTATAAGACCGGAAAGCTTATTCCCGATTCACTCGTGCAGAAAATCAATAACGCGTCCAAGCATAATATGGGCTTCGCAACAACCGAACTCGCCGGTGCTGCGCTGTTAGACCTTTATTGGGGTCATCTGAATCCCGAAGGTGATATTGATATCGAAGCTTTTGAAAACAATGTAGCAGAAAAACTCGGCATGCCTAAGCAGTTGACATTCCGCTATCGTTCACCCTACTTCAAGCATATCTTTGGTGACGAAGGCTATGCCTCCGGTTACTATACATATCTGTGGGCTGAAGTTTTCGATGCTGATGCCTACCAGCTCTTCACCGAAAAGGGCGTCTTTAACCCCGAACTCGCTGCTAAAATGAAGGAACTTCTCTCCAGCGGTGCATCTGACGATCCCATGGTTCTTTATGAAGCATTCGCCGGACGCAAGCCGTCGCCTGACGCACTTCTCCACCAACGTGGGTTAATTAAATAATCGTCAATAGCTGCTTAGCTATTATCAACATAAATCCCTTCCTTTTCGTCAAATTCGAATTGAAGGGATTTTTTATTTCCGCCTGTAGCGAATTTGGCCACAAGCTAAATTTAATATCATAAACCCATAATGTTGACCATATTACCACATTTTTAAGCCAATTTAGCAACGTAATATAAAAACTGTAAGCATTAAGTTAACTGCTTAACCATAGTTAACACTGGTTAAATATTAATCTTGAGGTTATACCATTTTATATTTTATTGAAAAATTGTAATTTTGCAGTTGAAAACACTTTTTACCACAAAAATCCTTATTTGTTTAGGCATGGACTCGAACCTTGTTTCTACTCTAACCGAAGATTGTGGCAATAAAGTCCACATCGGTTCGCTTATCAGCGATGAGCTTCGCAGGCAGCGGAGACCCGCTTCCTGGTTAGCTCATGTTATTTGCTGTGACCGCACAAATGTTTATAAAATTCTCCGGAAAAGTTCCATAGATACGGAACTCTTATGCCGAATATCTGTAGCCTTATCTCACGATTTTTTCGCCGAATTTCAATCGGCTTATGGTTTTACTAAACCATAAACCTCCATTCACACTCAACTCCTACTTCCTTAGTAGGCAACACCTTTCCCTTAAACCGCCAAAACAGCCCGACTCATTGAGTATGCTCAGCATCCCTTTGAGTCGGTTGCTTTTAATTGTTTGTCGATTATTTATTCAATTTTAATAGATATCATCCAATATAAAAGCAAATAAAGTCTTATATTTGCAAAATATCTTACAAAGATGCTTTTCATATATTGATACCAATCATAAAAAATAACAATAAATGAACTACAAACAAATTGGAGCTTGGCTACTGATAGCTACCGCAACGGTTGGCTTTCGGGTTTCTGCGCGTGAGGTTGCCATTAACTTCACCGACGGTTCTGATGCTACTGTGGTTGCACTAAACAGTGTCACAAGCTTAACAGTTAGCGATGATAATCTCATCGTAAATCTAACTGCCGGCGATCCGGTTTCGGTTCCAATCTCTACCATTTCAAAAATAACGGTTAATAGCTCTTCGTCTGGCTTATCTGCAGCTATTGCCGTTGGTGACAAGCTAAACGTTGTTGTAAGTAGCTCTGTTATGACTATTAGCGGCTTAGATTCGCCATCGCGCCTATCTATTTGTGCAGTTAATGGCCAAGAAGTTATGTCAAAAGTAGTTACCTCCGGCGAATCTGTTTCAGTTGCAGAATTGCCTACAGGTGTTTATGTAGCTAAAGTAGATTCCACAACCGTAAAATTCCTCAAGAAATGAAAAAGACAGTAATTTTGGGAGTCGCTGCGGGATGTGTGTTGGCTCTAAGCGGAAAGTCGGTTCAGACTTTTTTCGTAAATCTCTCCAACGGCATTTCTGAAGGTGTTGCAAAAACCTTATTTCAAGAAGTAACCTTCAACGAGGACACTGATGAAATGACAGTTAAAGCCACAGATGGCACCTCGATAACATATAAGATGGACGACGTTGCAGATATGGATTTCCGCAGTGTCGACAATGTTGTCACTATCGTCTACTCCGATAATTCAGTAGTCGTAAACAATCCCTATGCCTATGCCGGAGTAAGCGTAACGGCAGAAGGCGCACATGTTACGATCAATTCCACATCTTCTGAAGAAATTGAATATCAACTTTCCGGTTCAACTACAGATGGCGGTCTGAAAATTTATCAAACCAACAAGTCTGTAGTCAAACTTAAAGGTGTTTCTATTACCAACCCAACCGGTGCTGCAATTAATGTTCAAGGAAAGAAACTCAGTCTCTCTGCTGCTGCCGACACAGAAAATTACCTCTGTGATGGCGAAACGTATAACACCCCTGATGGCGAGAAAGAGAAAGGCACAGTTTACTCTAAAGGTAAAGTAGAACTGAAAGGTAATGGTTCTTGCACGATTGTTAGCCATAATAAACACGCAATCTGTTCAGATGGTGACGTTTCTATGACCAACGGTACATTTATCGTAACCGGAGCCGTTTCTGATGCCATTCATTGCGACGAAGGTTTTGCCATGGAAAAAGGCACACTTCAAATCTCTCCCTCTGATGATGGCATTGATGCCGGGACCGGCGATGTAACTATTTCCGGCGGCACAATCAAGGCTACTATCACTGCCGATACTGCCAAAGGAATTAAGACCGACGGCAATGTAACCATCACCGGCGGCTCACTTGACTTTACAATGAGTGGGAATGCAGTAGTTACTGATGGCGACGTATCATACTGTACGGTGCTGAAAGGCGTTGACTTCACCATTAGTGGTGGCAACCTTACATTGAATCACACAGGTAAAGCTGGTCGCGGTATTTCTGCCGATGGGAATATAACCATCTCCGGCGGTGAGTTCGACTTTACTCTAAGTGGTGCAGGTGCTACCTACACTAACACCTCTAAGCAAACCGATAGCTATGTAGCAAAGGGAATCAAATCAGATGCTGCTATTGCTATTACCGGTGGTGATATTAAAATCAAGACGACAGGTTCTGCCGCTAAATGTATTGAAAGCGAAACATCTATGACAATCGGCGAACTTGCCACCGAGGGCCCGACAATTGATGTGTATGCTTCAGGTACATCTATCTCACTATCGTCTTCCGGCAACGGTGGTGGCAACGGCGGCGGATGGGGCCGTCCCGGTGGAGGTGGCTTCGGCGGTGGAGGTAATGATAACTCCAACCACTCTGTCGCTAAAGGCTTAAAAGCTAAAGGCGATTTAGTTATCAACTCCGGAACTATCAAAGCTGAGACCCCAGGGTCTGGTGCAGAAGGAATCGAAAGCAAAGGTGGTATGACAATCAACGGTGGATATATCACCGCAATTAGCGAAGACGACGCTATTAATGGTGGTTCCTATGTAAAAGTTACCGGCGGATACATTTATGCATATGCGTCTAACAACGATGGCATCGATTCTAACGGCTATTTCGACATTTCCGGTGGTGTTATCATTGCATCCGGTGCAGCAAACCCGGAAGAAGGCTTAGACTACGATACCGGTTATTTCACCCTGACAGGTGGTATTATCATTGCCCTTGGCGGCAACGAGAGTTCCCCCACAACATCCAAGTCTACACAGCGCTCAGTAATATATAGCGCCGGCTCTGTCAGCAATGGTGCGACATATCGCATATCGAAAGATGGCGAAGACGTGATTACATTCAAAGCGCCTCGCCAATACAACTCTTGCAAGATGTTGTTAAGCTCTCCGCAGTTTGATTCAACAACAACCTTCACCATTACCAAAGGTGGCACAATCAGTGGTGGCACTGAGTTCAATGGTTATTACGAAGGTGCAGAGTACTCAGGAGGCACAACTGCCAAGACATTCAAATGCTCCTCAATGGTCACTAATATTTAATCTAACAAAGCTATAACTAAGCGGCAGCATATCCGACTAAATGTCGACATGCTGCCGCTTCTATATTTTTAGCACTACTTTATTGCTGGGATATCAGCATATGTAACGAGGGATTTACAGAATCGAGAGTTGCTAAGAAGGCCTCAATAAAGCTATCAGCCAAATCATCTTCCCCTTCATTGCGCAGCTGTGATTCGCGCACACGAACATCAATGAGAATTTTCTGAATTTCTACAGAGTCTATCTGATTCTCATCATCTAACATCAATGCTTGCTGACGCCCTAACGCCTGCGCTGCAACGGTTTCTTCTGCTACCTCTTTGGAATCGCGTTTTTCGCTCCCTGAGCAAGCACAGACAAAAGCGCATAACGCGCACATATATATGGTTTTATAAATCTTTTTCATACATCTACTTCAAGAATTATCTTGCCCATTCAGCAGGTTCTCCAGCGCTTGGCGAGCCTCTTCCATTAACCACAAAGGAGTTGAGGTTGCGCCACAAATTCCAACCGACAGCTCGTCGACAGGCTTTGGCAAATTGGTAAACCAATCACTACAGATTTGACGAGGATTTGAAATCAGATGTGTTGATGGATTAACTTCCAAGCAATTACCATAAAGCACTTTCCCATTAGAGCTCTTTTCTCCGGCTACAAACACAATAACATCATGCGCTTTGGCAAAGACCTCTAATTGAGTTACACGATTGGAAACACGTCGACAGATCGTATCAAAACTCTCAAATTTCACTCCGGGATGCAACATATCCCTAATCATCTCTGTGATTTCGCGAAATCCGGTGATGGATTTGGTTGTCTGAGAATATAATGCTACCGAACGAGCTGGATTAATCTTATATAAATCAGAAGGACCTTCAACTACTATCGCTTCGCCATCGGTCTGCCCTACTAATCCCATAACCTCAGCATGACCATTTTTCCCATAAATTACGATTTGCGGGCGTTCCTCTACCGGTACATTATGCGAGGCTTTAATACGTTGTTGCAAACGTAACACCACCGGGCAAGTTGCATCTATAATCTCAATATTATTAGCGCGTGCTAACGCATAGGTCGAAGGTGGCTCTCCATGAGCACGTAAAAGGAGTTTGACATTATGAAGATGAGGGATATCCTCATGACTTATAATCTTCAGTCCTTTTCGCTCAAGGCGCCCAACTTCATCACTATTGTGAACAATATCACCTAAACAATATAACGACCCGGCACGATCTATCTCATCCTCTGCCTTATGAATAGCAGTGGTCACACCAAAGCAGAAGCCTGAACCGGGGTCAATTTCAATTCTTGCCATTTGCAGATTGTTCAACCGCCTCGCTATATCGAGCTAACAGCCAGGCATCCTGTTCCTCTATTGTCATTTCGGAATTATCTAAGTCAACAGCATCGTCAGCACGACGTAGCGGGCTTTCCTTACGCGTTTGATCTAAATGATCGCGATGAACCACATTCGCCAACACCTCTTCATATGAGATCTGCTGTCCTTTGCCAATCAATTCCTTAAAACGACGCTGTGCACGAGCTTCAGCCGAGGCTGTCATGAAAATTTTTAGTTCTGCATCAGGGAATACAGTGGTGCCAATATCTCGGCCATCCATAACAATGGCTTTATCTTTTCCATAACCCTGTTGCATTGCAACAAGAGCATGACGAATCTCCGCTATAGCAGCAACGGGGGATACATTCTCCGAAACATCCATTCGGCGAATACGTTCTTCAACATCTTCACCATTCAGCAGCGTATGTTGTGAGCCATCAGGCATGATATTGAATGAGATATTAATTTCTGGCAGAGACGAGACAAGCGCAGCTTCATCTACTTTGCCTTCAGCCGAAATAAGGCCATGAGTCATAGCAAAGAGAGTTACAGCTCTATACATTGCCCCGGTATCAACATATCGATAACCGATCTTTTTCGCCAAAGCTTTCGCCATGGTGCTTTTTCCCGTAGATGAAAAACCGTCAATCGCAATGATGATTTTTCGATTATTTGCTGATATATTATTTACAGTTGATTCTGTCATTGTTATGCAAGAGATTATCTTATGAGATCTTTCAAGTTAAGATTCATATTAAACATAAAGGTTGTTGCTCCGGAATGTGGCTGACTGAATGCAATAGCAAAATTGAAGTTCTTCACATTCATACCCGCACCGAGCGAGAATCCGCTAAAGAATGAGCGTTTATAAGTGCTCATATCTGTGCGGGTTTTATAATTATAGCCTAACGCTACATAAAAGCGATCTGATGGAATAAAATCTACACCAAACACCATATGTCGGAAAAGATTCGATCCAAACGATTCTTTCTGTTCAAAAGAGTCAGTAGATGTACCATCGCCACTATCGTAGTATGGCAGTTTCCACTTACGCAGATTCCACAACGTTACAGAGACTCTGATTGGCAGCCCGGAAAATTCTTTTGACGCGCCCAAACGCAAGTCTATCGGCAGGCGATCATATGTCTCATTAAATTTCTTGAGCTGACCACCAAGATTTGCCACAACCGCCGAGAACGACCAATTATTATCCGGATCATAATAATTAATACCCAAGTCTGTTGCTACCGCAAACGCTGAATACGCTTCATAGCTACTATACAGAAATTTCATAGTGATACCTCCTCGCAAACGATTAGTGATATCATATGAGAACGTCCCTGAGAAATTAATATCTTTAGGCGAGAATGTGCCTGTAATTGTACCGGTTTCATCGGCGGCTTTCATCTCTCCATAGCCAAAATAGCGGATCCCGGCTGCCCATGCGCCACGTTCGCCAACAGCTTTGGCAAATTTCAATCCGGCGAAATTCGAATCACCAAGATAACGCATATAATCAAGCAGCACTTGATTATCCATTTCTGAGCCCAGCAAACCCGGGTTTTGATCTGCAGTGCTCAATTCATCTTCGACTGTCGAAATATTTACGCCACCAAGGCCATAAATACGAGCCGACGATGTAACGTTCAGATAATTGTAAGCGGTAGATCCATCTTGTGCCGATAGACAAGGAGCCATCGACATAAAAATACCAACAGCTACAAGCCCCTTTTTCAGGGCCTTGTAACTGTTAGCAAGATATTTTGTATTATTCAACGTCATTAATACACTTCCGGAATTAAGTTCCATATCTATTTTAACGTCAAATTACGTCAGATATTATTTAATCCGGCAATGAGTATTGATAAAAACCTGCTTATTCGGCACGCTTTGATGCGTTACCTTCATAATAATTGATATAAGCAAGATTTACCAAACGTACGCCTCCGGGGGTTGGATAATTGCCAGAGAAATACCAATCGCCCGGACATGATTTGACAGCGCTATGAAGTCCACCAAGCGTTTGATAAACAATTTCAACTTCTGCATTCGTACCTTCCGGGGTGAGCATCTTAGCCATCATACGCGAAATCTCGATATCCGAGAATGGCTTATAGATAGCTTTAACGCAGTTAACCTGTTCGGCCGCTGGCAGTTTCGATTGTTCCAAGCAATTCTCATAGGTTTCTTGCAACACATGTTCCATACCGCGTTCCTTAAGAAGCGCAACAGCTGCACGGAACGCTGCAAATTCACCCATGCGCGACATATCGATACCATAGTAATCGGGATAACGTACCTGGGGAGATGATGAAACAATGACGATTTTCTTCGGATGCAAACGATCCAACATTGCAATAATTGACTGCTTGAGAGTTGTACCTCGAACAATTGAGTCATCAATTACTACAAGATTGTCGATATCGTTATTAACGCAACCATACGTCACATCGTAAACATGCGCTGCAAGATCATTTCGCGAAGTGCCTTCTGCGATGAAGGTTCGAAGTTTTATATCCTTGATAGCAACTTTCTCGATTCGCAAACGAGCATCCATAATTTGCTTAATGGTCTCAGGAGTGAGTGTTCCTCGCTGCTGAAGCTCATTTATGCGGAATGCCTTTATCTTATTGAGTTGATTCTCCAGACCCTCAATCATTCCGATAAAAGCCACTTCGGCCGTATTCGGAATAAACGAGAATACAGAGTGAGGAAGGTCTCCGTTAATAGCCCTCATTACTTCAGGCACAACTTCATGACCAAGCTCTTTTCTTTCTCGATAGATATCAGCATCGCTACCACGCGAGAAGTAGATACGTTCAAATGAACAACGGTAATTTTCACCTTCGCCAAGAATATCCGAGATTTTCACCTCGCCATTCTTTGATACGATAAGTGCTGAACCAGGAGTAAGTTCTTGTACCTGCTGCCTACGGACATTCATTACCGTCTGAATTACCGGACGTTCCGAAGCTAAGACTACTACTTCATCATCGATATAGTAGAAAGCCGGACGAATTCCGTGGCTGTCACGCAGAGCGAACATATCTCCCGAACCGGTTGCTCCACAAATTACATATCCACCATCCCACGCCGGAGATGCATTTTTAAGCACACGCTCTATGTCGAGATTATCCTCAATCGCAATTCCCAGCGCAGGATCTTCTAGGGTATCACGATACTCGCGATACAGCCTATGATTTTCGTGATCCAAAGCATAACCAAGTTGCTCAAGTAGGACAATCGTATCAGAATAGATGCGTGGATGTTGACCTCGATTCACAACAGCTCGGAACACTTCGTCAACATTCGTCATGTTGAAGTTGCCACACATCATCAAATTGCGTGAGCGCCAGTTATTGCGCCGCAAGAAGGGGTGGACATACGAGATTCCGCTTTTACCGGTTGTTGAATAGCGAAGGTGGCCCATATAGATTTCACCAACGAATGGGGTGAACGACTCAACTTCCCCGCAGGGAAGTGAGTCGATATGGTCCCTATCGAACTGAGGCATGATGTTGGCGAAGATTTCCGTAATGGCATTCGCCCCTAGAGCTCGTTCACGGAACACATACTCGTGGCCCGGAACGGAATGAAGTTTCACAACACCCACTCCGGCGCCTTCTTGGCCACGGTTGTGCTGTTTTTCCATTAACAGGTAGAGCTTATTAAGCCCCCAGGCATAGCTGCCATATTTTTCCCTGTAATACTCTAAAGGTTTGCGCAGGCGAATCATCGCTACGCCACACTCATGTTTGAGTTGCTCCATAGGAGATGTTTATCGAATGAAAAGCATTTCACGATACTTGGGCAGAGGCCACATTTCATTGTCGACCATCAGCTCAAGTTTGTCGATATGATAACGGATCGTTTCCATCTTAGGAATTACGTTGTCGTGATAAGCGATAGCTTTTTCACGTTCGCTCTCGATCTGATTGGCTTCTTTACGAGCGTCAATCATCAGTTGTACATCTGTGCGGATTTCGCTGATGTGCTTAGAGAGTTCTTCGATTGCGTCTTTATCACAAGCTGTCATCTCTGCTGCTTTTACAGCGGGGAAGATTGCGCAAAGTTTGGAAACGTTGTCGATGAGAATTGACTGATAGCGAGTAGCTACCGGTACGATATGATTCAGAGCGAGGTCGCCGAGTACACGTGCCTCAATCTGGATTTTCTTAGTATAGGTTTCCCACTTAACTTCGTTGCGAGCACGGAGTTCAAGATCGTTGAACACACCGGTCTTATTGAACATTTCGATAGAATCTGCAGTCAGATATGCATCGAAGATCTTGGGAACAGAAGTCTCGCAATCCAAGCCACGACGCTCAGCTTCAGCTTTCCATTCATCAGAATAGCCGTTACCATCAAAGTGGATGGGCTTAGATTTGATGATGAGCGCACGAGTTTCTTCGAGGATAGCGTGATAGAGCGATTCTTCGCGTTCAACACGGCTATCAACACGCTGCTTGAATTCTGCCAACTGTTCAGCAACGGCTGCATTCAAAGCAATCATGGCTGACGCACAGTTGGCCGACGAACCTACCGCACGGAATTCGAAACGGTTACCGGTGAAGGCAAACGGCGATGTACGGTTACGGTCAGTATTGTCGAGCATAATCTCAGGAATCTGAGATACACCGAGTGTGATACCTTCTTTACCGGCGAGATCGATCAACTGGTCCTCAGTGCTGTTCTCGAGCTGAGTGAATATATCAGCAATCTGCTTACCGGTGAAGATTGAGATGATTGCTGGAGGTGCTTCATTCGCGCCAAGACGATGTGCATTGGTTGCAGAAGAAATCGACGCTTTGAGCAGGGCGTTGTGGCGGTAAACAGCAGCCATAACGTTTGCAACGAAGGTAATGAAGCGGAGGTTTTCACGAGGCGACTTACCGGGCTTAAAGAGCAATGTGCCGGTATCTGTGCCAAGGCTCCAGTTGTTGTGCTTACCTGAACCATTGATGCCATTGAAGGGCTTTTCGTGGAGCAGGACACGGAAGTTATGACGAATAGCAACTTCGTTCATCAGCCCCATCAACAGCAGGTTGTGGTCGTTAGCGAGGTTGGTCTCTTCGAAGATAGGTGCAAGTTCGAACTGGTTAGGTGCAACTTCGTTGTGACGAGTGTGAGCAGGAATGCCAAGACGATGACATTCAGTCTCCAAGTCGAGCATGAACGCTTCAACACGCGATGGGATGGCACCAAAATAGTGGTCTTCCAACTGCTGGTTCTTTGCACTTTCATGACCCATGAGCGTACGGCCGGTCATCACGAGGTCGGGACGTGCATTGTAAAGCGCTTCATCAACCAAGAAGTATTCTTGTTCCCAACCGAGGTAGCTCTTAACGTGTTTTACATTCTTGTCGAAGTAACGAGCCACATCTGTAGCTGCCTTGTCGACAGCATTGAGGGCACGCAGAAGCGGTGTCTTGAAGTCGAGAGATTCACCTGTATAGGAGATGAAGATAGTCGGGATACAGAGCGTTTTGTTCAGGATGAATACGGGAGAGGAAATATCCCATGCAGAATAACCACGAGCTTCAAAGGTGTTACGAATACCACCGTTAGGGAAGCTGGAGGCATCAGGTTCTTGCTGCACAAGAAGTTTACCATCAAATTCCTCTACAACACCGCCTTTGCCATCATGCTCGATAAACGAGTCATGCTTTTCAGCTGTACCACCGGTAAGGGGGTGGAACCAGTGTGTGTAGTGACGAGCGCCGTTTTCAATCGCCCACTGCTTCATTCCGGCAGCCACACTATCGGCGAGCTGCCGTGAAATGGGTTGCTTGTTGTCGATGGCATCGACAAGCTGGTCGTAGGTTGACTTGGGGAGGTACTCAAACATCTTCTGGCGATTGAACACAGCTTCGCCATAGAATTTTTCGGTACTTTCCGATGGTGTTACCACCGGGATAGCCTTGCGGTCGGATGCTTCTTTGACCGCATTGAATCGTAATAACGACATAAATGTAGGAATGAAGTGATTATAATTAACGGAAACTCTCATCTTGCAGTGAGAAACGGCTCAGAGGGCCCGGGTAATTCTACTGTAGGTTATGTAGTTATATAAGAGAGAGAGAGTCAATGATTGCTAATTAAAACTTAGCAGCCTTGATACGCTTAACAGCCTCAATCGTGTTTTCGAGGGTATTAAATGCAGTCAAGCGGAAGTAGCCTTCGCCACTGGGGCCAAAGCCTGATCCGGGAGTCCCGGCTACATTACAACGTTCAAGAAGCAGGTCGAAGAATTCCCATGACGAAATGCCGTTTGGTGCCTTAATCCATACGTATGGAGCATTAACGCCGCCAAACACCTCTAATCCGGCTTCTGTTAAGCCTTCTCGAAGTACTTTAGCATTTGCCAGGTAATAATTGACAGTTTCATTAATCTGTCGACGACCTTCTGCTGTGTAGACAGCTGCCGCCCCACGCTGAGAGATGTAAGATGCGCCATTAAACTTGGTGCACTGACGACGATTCCACAGATGGTTCAAGCTAACCTCTTTACCATCGCTTGTCTTAACAACCAAATCTTTTGGCACTACTGTATAGCCACAGCGAACACCGGTAAATCCTGCAGTCTTGGAGAAGCTGCGGAACTCTACTGCGCATCGACGAGCGCCTTCAATTTCATAAATTGAATGAGGCACATCATCTTCACGAATGAAAGTCTCATACGCTGAGTCAAACAGAATCAGTGAGCCATGCGCTAATGCATAATCAACCCAAACCTTGAGCTGATCACGGGTGAGCGTTGTGCCAGTCGGATTATTGGGATAGCACAAATAGATCATATCGGGAGCTTCGCCGGTAGGCAGAGCTGGGATAAAGCCATTTTCCGAGGTGACCGGAAGATACTTAATATTGCTCCAATTGCCGTTCTCAAGATTTCCGGCACGTCCCGACATTACGTTGCTATCAACGTAAACAGGATATACTGGGTCGGTGACAGCAACAATATTCTCCGTTGAAAGGATATCACCAAAGTTACCGGTATCGCTCTTAGCGCCATCGCTAACAAAGATTTCTGATGCATCAATGTCGATACCACGCTCATTGTAATCATATTGAGCAATCGCATCGCGAAGGAAAGCATATCCTTGTTCAGGGCCATATCCATGGAATGTGGCGGCATTACCTTCGTCATCAACTGCTTTGTGCATTGCCTCGATAGCGGCAGGGCAAAGCGGCTGAGTTACATCGCCGATACCCATGCGGATAATATCGGCATTCGGATTAGCTTGCTTAAAAGCAGCAATTCTGCGTGCTACTTCCGTAAACAGATAGCTCTCGGGAAGTTTGCAGAAATTATCGTTAATCTTAAACATAAGTTCTAAAGTTGAGTTAATGATTCGGGGAGTTCGATCTCTCCATTAAACACCGTTGTCGCCGGACCGTTCATCATCACGTGACCGGTTGCTGGATCCTGACTAATTTTCAGGTCACCGCCAAGAAGATGAATTGTTACATCCTCCTTTTCAGTTAGGCCGAGAAGGCCGGCAGCAACAGCCGTAGCACAAGCACCTGTTCCACAGGCTTGCGTCTCACCGCTACCACGTTCCCAAACCCTCATTCTAATCTCATGACGGTTCAAAACCTGGGCGAACTCGATATTAGCTCTATCAGGCCACATTGGATGAACTTCAAGTTTTCTACCCAAGCCGTGGATATCAACTTTGTCAAGATCCTCTACAAAGATAACGCCATGAGGATTTCCCATCGAAACGGCTGTAACAAACAATTTCTCCCCATCAATTTCGACAGGGATATTTTTATTCTGTTCAGCAATTACAGGGATTAAAGATGGCGTTAGTTCAGGGGCTCCCATGTCAACGGTGACGGCTTCAATTTTACCGTCAGCACCAGGCATCAGGGTTAAATATTTAACGCCCGAAAGAGTTTCGAGCGTTATATTCTTTTTATCGGTCAAACCGAAATCGTAAACATATTTACCAACGCAACGGCTACCGTTACCACACATCTTCGCTTCCGAGCCATCGGCGTTAAAAATGCGCATTTTGAAATCCGCAATTTCCGATGAGCAGATTAAGATGATACCGTCGCCTCCGACACCGCAATGTCGGTCGCTAAGGAAAATCGAAAGTTCTGCAAGATTTGATGGAGTGTTGTGGGTGCAATCGAAATAGACGTAGTCATTTCCGATGCCGTGCATTTTCGTAAAACGTAGCACTCGCGTGCAAGATGAAGTAATAGATGCAGTATTGTTCATAGATTGAAATAATACCCCGCAAAGTTATAGATTTTTTCTAACACAGCAAAATGAATTCTTCTAAAAAAATCTATAATTTTTCTTTCATCAGTCATATCTGAAAATGCGCACTAATATTGATAAAAATTTATCGAAATACTGTTTGAAATTTGAAGTTTTTGATATAACTTTGTGAGCTCACTCAAAGAGTATGACTCTGCGTCGCTTTCCTTTGAGTTTGCATATTAACCTAACCACGAAAAACTGTAACCTGATTCATTATGGCAAAAGTGAAACCTTTCAAGGGGATTCGTCCCCCGAAAGAACTGATCGAAAAGGTAGCATCACGCCCCTACGACGTTCTGAATTCCGAAGAAGCTCGCAAAGAGGCTGAAGGAAACGAAATGTCGCTCTACCACATCATCAAACCTGAAATCGATTTCCCCGTTGGAACCGATGAACACGCCGAACCCGTATACGCAAAAGCTGTTGAGAACTTCACCAAGTTTAAAAAGAACGGTTGGCTGAAAACTGATAACAAAGAGCACTACTATATATATGCTCAAACAATGGAAGGGCGCACACAGTATGGCATCGTCATTGCCGCTCACGTGCAAGACTATGTTAACGGTGTTATTAAGAAGCACGAATTAACTCGTCGCGACAAAGAAGACGACCGTATGCGCCACGTTAAAGTTAACAACGCCAATATCGAACCGGTATTCTTCGCATTCCCCGACAACAAGGATCTTCAAGAGGTAATCGACACGGTTACCGCTGGCACTCCGGAATACGACTTTGTTGCGCCTGATGGTTTTGGCCATCATTTCTGGGTTGTTGAAGATGAAAAACTCGAGAAAATCATCACCGATGAATTTGCCAAGATGCCTCATCTTTATATAGCCGACGGCCATCACCGCTCAGCCGCTGCCGCTCGTGTTGGCTTGGAGAAAGCAGCTGCTGACCACAACCACACCGGCAACGAAGAATACAACTACTTTATGGCTGTTGCATTCCCGGCATCCCATCTCCGTATCATCGACTATAATCGCGTAGTTCGCGACCTCAACGGGCTGACTCCTGCCGAATTCCTTGCCCGCGTAGAAGAAAACTTCATTGTTGAGAAGAAAGGAAAAGAGATCTACCATCCAGCAGCGCTCCACAACTTCTCGCTTTACCTCAATGGCGAATGGTATTCGCTGACCGCTCGCGAAGGACGCTACAATGATGCTGATCCGATTGGCGTGCTCGACGTAACTATCTCTTCCGACCTCATCCTCCGCGACATCCTCGGCATTACCGACCTCCGCACAGATAAACGTATCGACTTCGTTGGCGGTATTCGCGGATTAGGCGAATTAAAACAGCGCGTCGATTCAGGCGAGATGGCCGTTGCCTTAGCTCTGTATCCAGTTTCAATGAAACAGCTTATGGACATCGCTGACACCGGCAACATCATGCCGCCCAAGACTACCTGGTTTGAGCCAAAACTTCGCTCCGGCTTGGTAATCCATTCTCTCGATTAAATAGATTCTGCATAACATTAGGTTGAACCCGACGGCAGATAGTAACGTTGGATAGATACATAACCAATATATCATCCAACAATGAATGCTATCAAAACTTTTACAGTTGCCGCCGGGTTCTGCTATGTTCTCCTTGCAAATCCTAGCGAATCAATGGCGTGCACTCGCGTCACCTATATTGGCGACAGCGCTGTTATCACGGGACGCACCCTCGATTGGCGCACTCCAATTCCAACAAACCTCTACGTCTATCCGCGCGGACTCGACAAACAGTCAAGTCGCAATGGTCCCAGCTTCTCATGGACCTCCAAATACGGCAGTGTGGTTGCCGTAGGCTACGATGTCGGCATCAGCGAAGGGATGAATGAAAAAGGCCTGGTTTGCAGCCTACTTTATATGCCCGGCACAAAATATGCTACACCCAATGATACCAGACCGTATATGTCATCCTCAATGTGGGCCGCATATGTTCTCGACAATTTCGCCACTACATCTGAGGCACTACAACAGCTAATGCTGGAATCTTTTCAAATTAATGCCCCATCAATGCCGGGCGGAACTGAAACCACTCTACATATGGCTATATCCGATGCTACCGGTTATAGCGCAATTTTAGAATATCAAGACGGTAAATTACAAGTACATGCCGGCGCCGAATACCAAGTTCTAACCAATGCCCCGGCTTATGCAGATCAACTAGCAATCTACAACTACTGGAAATCAGTTGGGGGAACGAATATGCTACCAGGCACAAATCGCAGTCAAGATCGATTTACACGCGCCTCATTTTATGTTAGCATACTACCAACAACTGCCAACCATCGAACCGCCTTAGCCGGAGTATTTGGTATTCTTGATAATTGCGCCGTCCCGACCGGCATCTCTCTTCCGCAACAACCTGAAATATCCACAACTCAATGGCGCTCAGTCAGTGACCAAACCGAAAAAGTATATTATTTTAAAATGACCGAAAGCCCGGCAATAATCTGGATTGACATCAATAATTTTGATTTATACCCCGGAGCCCCGATCATGAAATTAGACCTTATCAACAACTCAAAGAACCTATATGTTGGGAATGTCATTAAAGATATGCATCCATCAAGAGGCTTCACCCCAATGTAATCCTCTTCACTATTCTTTCCTCGACATAGCATATCAAATCATACAGACCACAAAAAAATCATAAATAACGTTCAATAAAAAATTAATTATTGCGTTATTTAAATAATGACTAATCTCCAAGATTCACAACCAACAATAAAAACAGCCACATTTAGTCTGCTGCCGGGCATAATTGCCCGGCACGCAGAAATGCAACGCGCCGCGCGATACCGTCTTATTACAATCGTAATCTTAGCCGGTGTCACTTGCTATAGCCTACTGTTTGACATCCGCGTACTATTTATTGCGGTCGCAATCCTATTTATCTTAATCCCCACATTGAAATTATTCAGCTACAACGATATCCTAACACGTCCATGGGCCGTAAATAGTATTTACCCCCACTGCGTAACCATAACCTCCGACAACTCTATCATCGTCGACCACTTCCCTCTACCCCCGAAAGATGACGATGAACGCCCATTACACCATTGCCCTGAACAGATGACCCTCACTCAAACAGATATTAACCACTGCTATTTTTGGCATCAATATATCGTATTTATTTATCACGGCCATCGCGAGCTGTTTATCCCTCTCGACTCTCTAAATAACCCCGAGGATGCCACAGCTATTATAGCCAGATTCACGCCTGAATCAAGACATTAACAACATTTAATCAAGTAATATTTTCAGCAAAACAAACCTTTTTGAAAAAAAATTTGTTTTTTAATAAATAATGATTTAACTTTGTGGTGAAAATATTCCGACATCATATTTTAGGAATGTTGATCTAATCAATTGCTTA
>CAZKYD010000003.1:39974-43434 GCA_964556875.1 uncultured Alistipes sp. | reverse complement strand
CAACGAAGCCGAAGCCCGCCTTAGCGGAGTCGGTAGCTACGGTATCTGAGGTTACTACGGGTTCATCCGCAGCAGATAGACGGATAACTGAGGTGTCGAGATTTCCGAAAGCAGCAGCGCCCAACGAGAGGGAAGAAGCTGCAAGCAGAACGGGTAAAGTTTGTAATTTCATCTGTATGCAATTGTTTTGACCCCAAATTTAGTAAATTTCTGCCGTTTCAACAAATCTTTGATGGCAGGGAATGGCGTAAGCGCCGCAGAATGAAAATATTTTTTCGCAAAGGTTTGGCTGTTAACCGGAAAATGCGTAAATTTGCAAGCCATTACGAAAAGTCGCCCTACCAGCGACGCATAGCAAAACAAACGAAAACAAAAAAACTCAGCAGATAAAATGAAAAAAGACATCCATCCTTCCAACTATCGCAAAGTAGTTTTCAAAGATATGTCGAACGATGAAATCTTCATCACCCATTCGACCGTGGCTGCTAAGGAGACTATTGAAATCGATGGCGAAACCTATCCTTTGGTAAAGCTTGAAATCACATCTTCTTCCCACCCCTTCTTCACCGGCAAGCAGAAACTCGTTGACACCGCAGGTCGTGTTGATAAGTTCCTTTCTCGTTACGGCGATCGCAAGAAGAAATAATTTTGCTTCTGCAAGCTCGTTAGAGCGAACCGCATAAAAACGGCGCAACCCCCATCCGGGGTCTGCGCCGTTTTTCTTATCTATTCTCCCCTCCTTCTGCCCTGCAGAGAGGGAAAGGCTCGGCTTCGCTTCGCGCCGCCGAGGAAGGCCCTCGCTTCGCTGCGGGAACACAACAACGAGAGCCCAACCAGGGCTGTTTACCCTCCACTGTGGCCTCGACTGCAGTCGAGGCAAACAAGCAGAAGCGGAAAGAGAAAAGGAGGAAGGCAAACAAGCAGAAGCGGGAAAGCGAAAAGGGGGCAAGAAAGGCAAGGCGAAAGAAGGGGAGGGGAACGGGGAGGGAGGAAAAAGGAAGCCCCTGCCGGCGTGGAGCCGACAGGGGCTTATGTTTTTCCGAGCGCTAATAGCGTTAATTGAAATAGCTGCGAGAGCTAATGAAATAGCTGCGAGAGCTAATTTGCGCTAAGGCGCGGCGGGAGGGATTAGCGGATAACTACCTTGGTAGCCTTGTTGCCCTGACGCTGGATCAGGAGCTGACCGGCTTCGGGGTTCATTACGCGGATACCCTGGAGGTTGAAGTATTCAACGGGAGCGTTGAGATCCTGAGCGTCAGCAGCTACGTTCTGTACGCCGCCGGTTGCGCTACCGCTGATCTTGAATTTTTCAGGTTCCAAAACAAGTTCTGACCACTCTGCGTATGTAACTTCGCCTTGGGTGTAATTATAGCTTGCCTGGCTCCAGCTTAGACCGCCGAGACAATCGTTATATGTCTCTGCTCCGCTGGGGATCTCTAATTTATCAAATGTTAAAACGCCATCGCTATATGTGCCCCAAACATCTTCAGAAGCTTCTGCGCCACCTTGCATCTGGTTGGTAGAACCGTAAACCATCATGATATAACTATTAGAATTTGTTAGGTAATAGATACCTGTAGCGCAAGGTTCTACATAAGCTTTGTTAGGATCTGCAACATTGTAAACCAGGTAGTCAACAACGGGATCGTATTCAAGCTGAGTACTCAAGTAGTTATCGTAGTATGTTGCGAAGGGATGAACCAAACGGAATGAACCGGAATCCTTAGAGTTTGCCTGACGAGGAACTTCTACGGTGTAATAGTCGGGGAGGTTAACATCAAGTTGATTAGCAAAGGTTTCCTGAAGTTTTTCGTATTCTTCGAAGCCGAATACATAGGGCAGTGCACTATTCATGGTAGCATCGGTGAATGTTGCTGTTCCGGCATCATAGTAGTCCACATCATCCTGAGTCATTTTCAAGGATGTATCCCAATAGCCGCTTAAGCCAACGTTGCCATCTTCGTCTTGGATGCCATCAGTGAACAAATAGAGCAGGGTGTAACTTCCCTTTTTGTAGTTTGAAACGGGAATTTGAGCAACGCCGTCAGCTTGCATGATGCAGATATCGCTTGCGGTGTTAATCTCGTTAGCCATTGTCTGAAGTGCAGTTTGTGCTTGTGTTTCAGTCTTCTTGCCGGAAACTATGCGGAACGCGATAAATGCGTTATCGTAAATAGCAACGTTCATGTTGTATGTACCGGTAGAAGCATCTTTAGCGTGGTTGAAGTATGCACCGTTAGTGTCAAGATCGATGCCATAGTACTTGTATTCAGAACCTACACGACGATATGTTTCATAAGCAACACCATTATTACCACCAGTACCCCAATGATATTGCCAGATGTAATAGCCGTTATATTGGTCTGTGTTGTCAAAACTTGCTGTAGCAATACACGGGAATGAGGCGGTACCGGTTTCAGGATCGTAGGTACAATATGATTTTAGTGTGGCAAGCTCTTCGTCTTCGAAAGATGCAGCCCCTTTAGCTTGCAGGTGTAAGGCGTAGTGATAATAATCATACACAAAAACGTCTGCTTTCAATTCCGAGGTTACAGAACCTTCGAATATATAAACACCTTCAGAGGGGAGCATAGCGGTATATGTACCGTCGGAATTTTTAGTTACAGTAATGATGGCTTCAGCACCGTCTTGGGAATAAATGCCTTTACCATAGGTAGTCCTCATCTGGAAGTCACCTTCATTAGCGCTGTCATAACGAATGTCATAACTGGGATAACTTTCGTAGTCGCCAAAGATACCGTAGGTGTAAACACCTTCACCACCGGTTGTCCATTCGCCGTAGTTAGCTTCAGCCTTCTTGGCGGGAGCTTGTTTAGTTGCTGTTGTGGCTTTAGCTGTTTCATTGCCGTTGGCAATCTTAACGGTCATCTGCTTAATTTCGGGCTTTTCCGTCATAAGGGTTGGAGATGACATAAATGCGTTGGTTTTAGAAGCCACATTGGCATTCTTAACCAAGAACTGATGGGGAGTTGCCGAAGCGCTGAGCGCTACTGCGGTGGCTACTCCAAGAGCAAAAGCTTTAAGGGTAAAACTTTTCTTCATATTGATTTGGTTAATAGATGAATAATTTTCTATTTCTATTGAGGGTAAACGGCCGAAATGGCTGCTTACTATTTGGCGATTTGTAAGAGAAATAACATAGATTATTAATACAAAAATCAGAAACGCCTATTCTATGCTTAATTTGGGAGAGGGGATTGGTTTTAAAAATTAAGTAAAGACGTCTTATTTCTGCATATATTTCTTGTTATTTATGTTGCAAAAGTATATTAAAAAAATCAGCTATGCAACTTTTTTCCAAACTTTTGTCAAGATTTTTAGCATTTTGATAACGCCGCAGCTTCACTGCCTGGCGGGGCTATTCGGAGCCTTCGAGGAGGAGGCGGGTTTGGCGGTCGGGAACTACGAGCCAGAGGGTGTCATTGGGGAGGAGGGGGAG
>CAZKYD010000003.1:0-39874 GCA_964556875.1 uncultured Alistipes sp. | reverse complement strand
GGGTTTGGCGGTCGGGAACTACGAGCCAGAGGGTGTCATTGGGGAGGAGGGGGAGGGTGGCGATGTTGTCGATGAATTCGGCGCCACGACGGAGGGCAACGACGTGGGTATTGTAGTTGCGGCGAACTCCGGCTGTCTCGAGAGTCTTCCCGATGAGGGGGGAATTGGGCTTCAAGATGATGGAGGAGAGATGGAGCTCGGTGGTCGAGGCTGAATGTTCATGGGCAGTTGGGTCGGTTTCCGCTTCAAGAACCGGGAGGATGTTGGCAATCTGTTCGTCGGTGCCGATGATACCGATGGTGTCGCCGGGGAAGAGGCGGGTGTCGCCCGAAGGGATGGTCATGGTTTGGGGGCCACGCTGAATCATAACAACATCAACGCCATAGCGTCCGCGCAGGTTGCTGTTGCGCAGGCGTTCCCCCACAAACGGGCAGCCGTAGCCAACAGGGATGTGAGCTAAGTGGAGGTCGCTGACCAGGCGGTTGTTCTTTCCGGAGCGGCGCAGTTCGCGTTCGTTGAGGTTCTCCATGAATTTAGTTTCAATGCTGCGCAGATGGCGGTTGAGGTTGCGGTTCAAGAGCATTATCAGCAGGATAAAGAACGCTAATCCGATCAGCACACCCATCTTCATCGAATAGTTGGCGGAGATGGCATGGATAATGAATCCGAGAGCGATAAGCAGACGGAACACCATCAAGACCACTCGCGGGATAGTCAGCTGGCGGGCGGTGAGGCGTGAAGCTTCGTCGGAGCGGTCGAGCGCCGGAGGAAGGAGCAACGCCAATAAGAATGGCGACATCACCGCAAGCGTTATTCCTAAGGAAATCATTTTTCCCCAGTTCGGGAACCATTCTATCAGTAGCGGGCGGATGTAGCTCGAGCTTACCAGGGATATGGCGATAAGGATAATCGAATAGAGCAAGATGCGCCAAATATATCGGCGGAGCATTGCCGACCAGGCCTTATGTTTGCTGTTGTCGGAATTGTCGGTAGCACTGTCGGTGTAGCGGTCAATCAGGAAGTATAGCTTCGGGGGAAGATGACGCTCAACAAAGTTGTAGGCAGGGCTGGAAAGGCGTATGAAATAGGGGGTAGTGAAGGTTGTAATTACCGAAACCGCTACCACAATCGGGTAGATTTCCGGTTTCAGTACCCCTAAACTCATACCTAACGAGGCGATAATGAAGGCAAATTCGCCGATCTGCGTCAGCGAGAATCCCGACTGCATGGCTATACGTAGATTCTGGCCGGTGACCAACATACCGAACGTGCCGAACACGATCATGCCGACAATCACCACAGCCGAAAGCAGCAGGATAGGCCACCAGTATTGCACCAGAATCTCCGGCTGGACCATCATGCCCACAGAGATGAAGAATACCGAGCCGAATAGGTCTTTCACCGGGGTGGTTACATGTTCAATCCGTTCGGCGTAGCTCGTGCCGGCAAGGATGGAGCCCATTACGAATGCGCCCAACGCTAATGAAAATCCACACATCACCGAGAATACCGCCATCGACAAACATAACCCCATCGAAACTACCAAGAGGGTTTCGTTGTTGAGGAAGCGACGTGTGGCGTTAAGAAACGACGGAAGTACATAAACCCCGACAACAAACCAGATTACCAAGAAGAAAACCAGTTTGCTGATACTCATGAGCATTTCGCCTCCCTCAACCGAGTTGTTAAGGGCGATGGAGCTCAGTATCACCATCATCACTACGGCAAACAGGTCTTCGACAATCAGTACGGCAAATACCAACGATGCGAATTTCTTTTGCCGGAGATTAAGGTCGGTAAACGCTTTTATAATAATAGTGGTGGAGGACATGGAAAGCATTCCCCCGAGAAAAAGACTGTTGATTGTGGAGAATCCGAGGAAATGACCTATGGCAAATCCGGTAGCCATCATCCCGACAACGATAATCAGGGCGGTGACGACGGCCGAACCGCCGGTGTTGAGCAGCTTCTTAAAACTGAACTCCAAGCCTAACGAGAAGAGTAGGACGATAATACCGATTTGAGCCCAGAATTCAATGTTGACCTCCGTTGTGACCGAGGGGAGCAGCTTGAAGTGGGGCGACGCGAGGAATCCGGCAACAATGTAGCCGAGCACTACCGGTTGCTTTATCCATTTAAAAAGGAGAGTAACGATAGCACCAAGGAGCAGGATGAAGGCGAGGTCGGAAATCAGGCTTCCGAAGTCGGGAGTCGCTGTCAGTAAAAGCATGGTATTCGGATATTATTGTGGCTACGACCGGGCGGGGCGTTGCCGCGGTGGATTTTAGAGCTGTGAAAATAGATGCTGACCTTTGAGGTAATATCTTACGAGGATATTCGGGCGGTTGCAGCCGTTGCCGGTCAGCAGGTTTAGGGCCGGATGGTCGGTGTAGCTGCGCTTCATCTTCCTGAAATCGCGATGGGCGTCTAAAATAGCCTTTGCGTTTTTGAAGTCGAAAGTCAGCATAAATTTCGCCCAGGCGATAGTGTCGAGCAGACGGCGCACGAACAGCGCCTTGCGACCATCGGCAAGGGGAAGGTTTTTATGTAGTAACAACAGATTGTTGCGGAAGTTCAAATAGGTTTTGCGCGGATTGTTGACCGGCAGCGAGCCTCCACCGAGATGGAAAACATGGCTGGCAGGGATACACCATAAGGAATGACCTTGTAGCAGCAAGCGCCAACAGAGGTCTATTTCTTCCATGTGGGCAAAGAATTTTTCATCTAAACCACCAACGGCAAGATAGCGCTCGGTGTGCACAAACAGTGCTGCCCCTGTAGCCCAAAAAACTTCAAGCTCAGAGTCATACTGCCCATGGTCTTCTTCTACCGTCGAGAAAATGCGGCCGCGGCAGTAGGGGTAGCCGTGACTGTCGATAAACCCACCGGCAGCTCCGGCATATTCAAACGACTTCTTGTCAGTGTAAGCGCGGATTTTCGGCTGACAAGCCGCAGCGTTGGGGTTGGCAACCATAAACTCATAAAGGGGGCGTAGCCATCCCTGAGGCGTCTCAACATCGGAGTTTAGCAGTACGGTAAACTCATATCCTGTTTCTCGCAGTGCACGGTTATATCCACCGGCGAAACCGAGATTCTGCTCAAATTTCAGCAGTTTTACCTCCGGGAATTCGCGACGCAACAGCTCAACTGACCCATCGGTCGACCCATTGTCGGCAACAATAACATCGGCCAACTCTCGATCAGTGTTGGCAACAACCGAGGGGAGAAACTCGCGGAGGAGCTTCTCGCCGTTCCAATTCAGAATGATTACGGCTACCGGTTTCATAGATGTAGATTATTTATAAGTTGTCCCTTCCATTGAGAAATCAACGGCGATTTTCCAACGCTTATGACTCCAGAGCCAAAGCTCTGGTTGCTGACGGATATTTTTCTCCAGCAGTTGGGCGTAGAGGTCGGTCAGGGGGTAGGCGCTATTGGTTTTGGCTGCGTTTCGCATATCGACAACCTCGATATGGTAATGGCCACGCGAAGGTTTCGTCATGTGCCAATAGACCGGAACGGCGTTGAGACGCTTGCAAACGGTTTCGGTGCCGGTGATCATCGCCGTGGGGTGGTTCAGGAAATTCAGGATATGGAGAGCGTCACCATGGCTGGGCTTTTGGTCGCTCATAAATCCGGTGATGGTCGGCATGCCGGCCTTGCGATAGCGCAACAGGTCGAGGAAAGCACGTCGTTTCGGCAGGGATTGAGAGCCGAAACGGCTACGCAGACGGAGCATAAAAGCATCGAACCATTGATTGCGCAGCGGACGATAAATCTGGCAGAAAGCGGCATCTTTATCCGGAATGAAACGGCTGCAGAGCGTTACTGACGGGGCCCACTCCCAGTTGCCGATGTGGGCGAAGTAGCAGACTACCGATTGGCCGTTTTTGACGGCATCGTCGATGACATCGACATTGGAGAATGTCATGCGGCGCTTCATAGCTTCATCGCTGACATGAAGCAGCTTGATAGTCTCTACAACGTAGTCGGCAAAATGGCGGAAAAATTTGCGCTCGATAATGCGGCGCTCCTCTTCGCTCTTTTCCGGAAACGATTCGGCGAGATTGCGGCGCACAACCTTCTTGCGATAACCAACTATGTAATAGAGGATAACGAAACAAATATCAGCCAGACCATATAGCACCCAAAAAGGCATCCACGCTAAAGCGTGAACCATCAGGTTAAGGGGCAGATATTTCAGATTCTCCTTTTTCACAGAGTCGGGATATTTAGCGAATTGCTTATTTCAGTGAACCGATAAATTCAACTTCATTGTTGGGGAGTGTCACAATCTCATCGAGCGACACATTGACGATACGGTTGTCGAGGTCGGGGGTTGCATCCGGGACACGCACCTTTAGGTAGTTGTCGGTAAAGCCTGCCATAGGTTGGCCGGGGCGAGAATGTTCCATCAACACCGGGCGCGTTTGGCCGATAAAACCTTCGGCAAATTCGCGGAGCTTACGGTTGGAAATTTCAATCATCTCCTCAACGCGGCGATGCTTTTCAGCTTGCTCCACAACGATAGGGATATCCAGGGCCCTCGTGCCGGGGCGCTCGGAGTAGGGGAAAATGTGGAGGCGCGTAATCGGCAGGGACTCGATGAAGTCGCGTGAGCGATGGAACTCCTCGAGAGTCTCTCCACGCATACCGGCAATCAGGTCGATACCGATGAAGGCATGAGGGATAAGCTCTTTGATACGCATGATTTTGTCGCGGAAGAGCGCCGTGTCGTAGCGACGTCGCATCAGACGCAACACTTCGTCAGAGCCGCATTGCAGCGGAATATGGAAGTGGGGCATAAAAGCCCTTGAAGTTGCACAGTATTCGATAATTTCGTCGGTCAGCAGATCGGGCTCAATTGAGGAGATGCGATATCGTTCGATACCTTCAACTTTATCGAGCGCCTTCACCAGGCCAAGGAAATCTTCGCGAGGAGCACCGTCGGGGAGGTCGGGCTGACGTTTCCCGAAGTCGCCGATGTTCACCCCCGTGATTACAATCTCTTTGCCCCCTTCGGCAACCACCTTTTCGGCTTGCTCTACCATCTGAGCGATTGTGCCGGAACGGCTACGTCCGCGGGCAGCCGGGATAGCGCAATAGCTACACCAGCAGTCGCAGCCGTCCTGAATTTTCAGGAAATAGCGGGTGCGGTCGCCGCGCGAGCATGAGGGGGTAAAACTGCGAATCTCTTTTGCCGGGATTACCTCGAGTTGGGCTTGATGCGATGCCAGGAAATTATCGAGGAAAGTTTCAATTTCTCCCTTTTTATCATTTCCGGCAACGATAGCCACTCCGGGCAATTTCGAGGCCTCCTCGCTTTTTAGCTGTGCGTAACATCCGGTCACGATAATCGCCGCATTGGGGTAACGGCGGTTGTAGGAACGGATAGTCTGGCGGCATTTTTTGTCGGCCAGTTCGGTTACGGAGCAAGTATTGACAAAGATAAGGTCGGGGGATTCCCCTTTGAGCGCACGTCGGATGCCGCGGTGCTCCATTCGGGAGGCAACAGCGGAAGTCTCTGCGAAGTTCAGCTTGCAGCCGAAAGTATGGTAAATTGCAGTTGGCATAACCGGTCGTGGGTTGGTTGATATGTGTTTATAGTGGTAGTATGTAGCGCCGAAGCCGATTATTTTGTGGGGTCGGCGATATATGAGTCCTTGAAGCCGAGGAAATAAAGCACACCGTCAATACCGATAGTCGAGATTGACTGCTTAGCGCTCTCCTTCACTTTCGGTTTTGCGTGGAAGGCGATGCCGAGGCCGGCAGCCGATAGCATCGGAAGGTCGTTAGCCCCATCACCAACGGCGATAGTTTGGGCGATGTTGACGTTCTCCACCTGTGCAATCAGGCGCAACAGTTCGGCTTTACGCTTGCCGTCGACAACTTCGCCGACATATTTGCCGGTAAGTTTGCCGTTCTCCACTTCAAGTTCGTTAGCATATACATAGTCGAAGCCGAAGCGACGTTTTAGATAGTCGCCGAAGAAGGTGAACCCACCGGAGAGGATTGCCGTCTTAAATCCGGCACGTTTCAGCACCTGCATCATGCGATCTACCCCCTCGGTAATCGGGAGAGATTCGGCAATTTCCTGCATTACGCTGATATCTAATCCTTTCAGCAGGGCAACGCGCTCCGTGAAGCTTTCGCGGAAGTCGATTTCGCCACGCATGGCGCGTTCGGTGATAGCGCGTACCTTGTCGCCGACACCGGCCTTTTCAGCCAGCTGGTCGATACATTCGGTCTGGATTAATGTAGAATCCATATCGAAGCATATCAGGCGGCGGCAACGACGATACATTGTGTCCTCCTGCATGGAGATATCGAAACCCTCGCGCGAGGATATTTCGATAAAGCGGCTCTGCATCTGTAAGAGGTTAAGCGGTGTGCCGCGTACGGAGAATTCGATGCAAGCCTTTGTAGCCGGCACAGCCCCTTCGGTTAGGGGTTGACGTCCGGTAAGACGTTGAATGGCATCGATGTTGAGTTCCTGTTCGGCGATAACCTCCGAGACGAGGGCAATATGGTTGGCGGTCAGTTGGCGACCGAGAAGTGTTATAATCCAGCGGTTTTTCCCTTGACGACTAACCCATTGTTCATACTCCTCAATTGAGATAGGGGTAAAACGGATTTTTACGCCCATTTCGTAGGATTTGAAGAGCAGGTCCTTCATAATGTTGCCGGAATCGGCAGCGGTAGTCTTGAAGAGAATACCAAGAGAGAGCGAGTGATGGATGTCAGCCTGACCGATGTCGAGCACCATCGCATCGTATTTGGCTAAAATAGAGGTCAACGTAGCGGTAACGCCCGGCTTGTCGTGACCCGAGATGTTGATTAAAATCAGTTCGGTATCGTTGTTCACGATGATGTAGATTTATATAACGCGAGAAATTATTTTACGCGGATTTTCTGACCCGGCTGGATGGTCGGGTTGCTACCTGAAAGATTGTTCAACTTCTTCAGCTCGGCAACGGTTGTGCCGTTCTTCTTAGCGATGCGAGCGAGAGAGTCGCCGTTCTTAGCGGTAACGGTTTTTGATGACTGCTTTTTATCTTTTTTGCTGTTCTTCTTTGAAGACGAGGTTGAGCTCTTTTCGGTAGTTGACTTCGAAGAGGTTGCTTCGGCTTTCTTAGAAGATGCAGTTGTAGTCTCGGCTTTTGCAGCTTTTGCTGAGGATTCTTTTACAGAGTCAGCTTTGGCGTCGGTAGCGGCTACGTCGGCTTTGGCAGCAGATTTCTTTGCGAAGGCTGATTCAACGGCTTTTGACGATGACGATTGCTCGGGGGCTGCTTCAGGAGCGGCGGTGTCGTTAGCGGCAAGCTGCTGTTCGGTTTCAACAACGGATTCCTCTTTTGCTACCTGGGTGTTGTCGGGGGTGGTTGGGGTAGGCTTGAAGGTCTTTTCGGTTGTGACAATCTTCAAGGTTTGACCTCGACGGGCAGTCTTGATGTTGCCGTTAGCGTGTTTTACACTCCAGAGTGATACGCCATATTTGTTGGCAATAGTCTGCAGGGTCTCACCCTTGCGAACCTTATGATACTTAACTTTTTCGGTGGTTACCCATTCGCCTTGCTGAGCATCGGCCTGAGAGTCAGCGCCTTCGACTTCGCCGGTTGAGGGCTCAACGGTCAGTCGGCGTGCATAGAGGTCGGCATTGTCGGCGCAGATGGCATCCTCACTCATGATGTAGGAATACACCTGATTAGCGGGGAGCACGAGTGAGTAGGGGCGGAGGTCGCCGGGGATGCAATCCTCGCGATACTGCGGGTTAAGCACCTTCAGCTCTTCAACCGGGACGTGGAGCACATCGGAAATCTGCTGGAAGTAAACGCGACGGCTAACGTGAACCGAGTCGGTAAGAATCGGTTTTTTGGCAAGTGCGGGGGAGATATTGTGCTGCTTGTAATAGTTCATTACATAGGTTGCAGCGATAAAGCAGGGCACGTATCCACGAGTTTCTTTGGGAAGATAGGGATAGATGGCCCAGAAATCTTTCTTTTCAGCGGTGCAACGGCGGAGCGCTTTGTTGATATTGCCGGGACCGCAGTTGTAGGCAGCGATGGCCAACGACCAGTCGTTGTAGATGTCGTAAAGTTGACGCAGATATTTAGCTGCGATTGTGGTTGAAGAGATGGGGTCGCGACGTTCGTCGACGAGTGTGTTTATCTCCATTCCGTAGCCGCGAGCGGTCTGTAACATTAGCTGCCAAAGACCGGTAGCCCCGGAGCGCGATACGGCGTCGGGATTCAGGGCAGATTCGATAACCGGGAGATATTTCAGCTCCATCGGGAGCTTTTCGCGTTCGAGAGCTTGCTCGAAAATCGGCATATAATAGAGACTCATGCCGAGCATATTTTCCACCAGGCGGCGATTCTTGCCGGTGTAGGCGTCGATATATGCTCTGACGATAGAGTTGAAGGGGAGTTCGATAGTTGTAGGGATAGCTGCCAGGCGCTGGATGATTTCGTCGTCGGAAACCGTAGCATCGGGCTTGCGATCTACGTCAGTATCAAGAGCGGTATAGTTTTGCAAGTACCAGTTCTCCATCATTTTGTGAGTATCGGTCTCGAAACTCTCGGGGAAAACAAGGGTGGAGTCGTTGGCATATTGTGATAACGTTAGTACTGACGGAGCTGCCGACAAAGAAGCTGTAGCAGCGGTGGCGGCAACTGCGGTAAGAATCAGTGATTTAAATCGGTTAAAGATCGTCATTGGGAGTGAGCAGTTTAGAAGTTCAAGGCCCAAGCGAGGCCTACAGAGGGATAGGGCTGTCGGCCGTCTTGCATAACGGCAGGTACGACATCCATAGAAAGGCGCGGAGAGATGTCGAAATGTGAAAGAGAGGCATCGACGTAAGCATCCACCATTGCCAAAAGGTAAACGCCAACCATACTGATGATACAGAGGTCGCGGTTACGGCGGAAATAGTTCTTACGCGATTTCAACAGGTTCTGTAACCAGGTCTTGTCGATGTCAGATTCTTTGACGTTCGGCGAGAAGAAGTCCATATAGCTGTCGGACGATGGATCGTTGTCGAGCAAATCGGAGTAGGCGCGGGTGTAATCCTTTAGCATCTGGTTGTTCCAACTGGTTGCATAGCCTAAACCGAGGTATCCACCTATGATGATTGGCAATTTCCAATATCTGCGGTTGTAAAGCTGACCTAACCCGGGGAATAAGGCAGACAGCCATACTGCGCGGTTAGGATCGGGATTAAATTCAACATCGCGAGGCACCCATTCTTCTTCAGGGATGTCGCTCAATTTGCGCATGATGGATGCGTTGCGCGACGAGCGCTGAATAGAATCTACTTCGTAAGCCTCGCCGGCGGTTAATTCGTCGGCGTTGTCGAGCTCGTCAAAGCCGATCTCCTCACGTTTGAGCAGTTCGCTGATTGAGGCGCGTTGAATAGTATCTGAAGCAGCAACGGCTGAAGCTGCGATAGAGTCGGGGGGTTCGGTAGGGGTATGGTGGTTTCCATGTCGGACGGCTGTTTGAGCAGATGTGGCGAATGGAAACAACAAAGCGGCCACCACCACAGCAAGGATGGCGACCACCGACATAGTCCGTTTGGTAAGATTTCCTGCGTACAATGCGGTAATGTTATTTATTTTGCAAATTTACGCAACTTTGCTCAACAAAGCAAATCAAACCCTACTCAACCCTTGTTTGCTTAATGCTTTTTTAACATTAATACCGCAAGTAAGGAGTGAGGCGGCGATAATGGGGAAGAGGGTGTTGGTGGGGGTCATGATGCGTCCCCAAATGTCGGGCGAACCGACAATTGCGGTAACATAAGCCGTAAAGAGGATTACGGCGAGGAGAGCTTGCAGCGCCGGAAAGCTCTTTGTGCGTCTCCACCGACGTAGCCATACTGCGGAGAATATCATAAGGAGTATCATGCCAAATAAGATTGGCACAATCGTTAAATGGTATAATGGATAAATGAATCCCCCTTCTTTATTTTTCGAAATGCCATTCCAACCGAAATATTGTGCATCAAATTCGGGGCTAATTCCGAGATCTTCATCAGGATTATAAAATTGGCTACAGCTGAGCGATCGGACCAGACGATGTCCGGCTGCCGGCAGCAATTTATCGGAGTGCTTTTCTTTGACGTTATTGATTAGCTCATTGAGTTGCTGCCAATTTAAGTTCCATGTTTCTTGCCAATAAGGTTGTGTCTTTGGCCAACCACTGGGCCTTCTGTCATAGGCAGCTTTAAACATGCGCTTCTGCTCCGGATTGCTGAAATCATCAGGGGTAATCAGCCCTTCAGCGCGTAGGGAGTAATAATCGTTCCATAAGGTTGAAACAGATAATTTCGGGATGCAGTAAGTATGGTTCATACACCACATGTATCCTCCGGTAAGCGCAAGATTGGCGAGCATTAAGGCTCCGGCTATTTTGAGGTGACGTTTGGTTCGGAAGCACACTATAGCCCAAAATAGAGCCATTACCGGCAGTAACATCACGAACATCGGTTTCGTCATAATGAGCGTTGCCAATAAAATGCCGGAGAGAATCAATGGGCGTTTGTGATGTGTTTGGAGATAGCGCCCGGAGAGCCATACCAGTAGGATAATCATGCTCCCGGATAAGGATTCCGCCATTGCGAAGTTGTTGGTTACCCAAAAGCCGGGTATGAGTAAATAGGCTAAAATAGCTATAATGTTAGCTCGGGGAGTAACTCCTATCCAGCGGTTAATCTGCCAAACCAGTTGTAGTGACGCTATATAGATAGCCCATTGAACAATCGAAATGATTATTAGGCACCCTTGTCTACCGAAAAGTTCGTCGAGAATGCCTACGAAAACAACGTAGACCGGTGGCCGCAAATAGTCGGTATGGAAAGTCTTGATGACATTCCATGCTTGAAAATAAGTGTAACCGTCAGAGGCTTCGCTGCCGGCGCCATAAAGTGCTAACTGCCATCCACAAAAGCACACACCCAGCAGTACAGTGGTGATTGTTAGCCAAAAAGGCATTCTATTTTCGGCGTTCATAGAGCAACTTAATTCGATGAGCGAAAATGGATATTAAAGAGCCTGCCATAATCGGTACAAGCGGATTGAACGGGGTTAAAATACGTCCCCAATCATCTTGTGCACCAATCGTAACGGTGATATATGCCGTAACCATAGTGGCTGCTATAAAATATGCTAATGGAGGAAATTTGCGTCGACGAATCCACCGTGTAATCCAAACCGCAGAGAATGCTAACGTTATAGCCCAACCTACCCAAATGGGATACCATAGATAGGCGTGTAGTGGCATGATATATCCGTCTTTGTCATTTTTTGTCATGCCATTCCATCCGATAAATTGCGGCGATATAGTAGGATCGATATTGAAGGTATTATAAAGGCTATGAAAATGGCTTGTATTTGCTTCGACTGGGAAACGCTTAAGGATAGCCATGCGAGTTTCTTGCGGATGTTTTTCCCAAGGCAGGTTGGCAAGAGTATATAATTCTGTATAGTTCATACCCCATTGCATTTCTTGCCAATATTCTTTGGCATGCAGCCCGCAAGGATATGCTTGATAGTAAGGCTCAAAAATAGCTCGCAATTCAGGATCGTCAATATCTTCAGGGCGTAGCAGATTTTCATAACGGAAACCTACATATTCGTTCCATACAGATGCAAGGGTTAACACGGGCATCGTATAGGTATGTTTCATGCAATAGGTGTATGCGCCTAAAACTGAGCATGATAGCGTTAGTAGCCAGGCTGATATTTTAAGATGAACTTTGTTTTTCCAACAAACAATTATGCAGAAGACAACTAATACGGGGATTAAGAGAATAAACATCGGCTTTGTCATGGTTAGGATGATGACTAAAAGCCATGCTTGAATCAAGTGGGTTTCCCGTTTGTCTTCTGTATATCTTATTGTAAGCCAAATGAGTAGTATGATGGCCGATGTCGATAAGCTTTCAGCCATTGTGAAATTGTTGAATACCCAGAAGCCCGGGAACAGGAACATCGCAAAGATTATTGCGATATTAGCGGCTTTATGGATTTTCAACTTAAAATTGATTTGCCAGAGTAATTGTAAGGCGCCAATATATGCTATCCATTGTAGAATGGGGATAATGAATAATGCGCCATTTCGACCAAAGAGCTCGTTTAAAACCCCTATAAAAGTAGCATATACCGGAGTGCGGAGCACATCTGTATGCAGGGTTTTCATTCTATCCCATGCTTGAAAATAGGAGAAGCCATCCATCTGGATGGTGGCTCGATCAAATAGGAGATAGTCCCAAACGAGGAGGGCGACGGCTAAAAGGATGGTGGTGATTGTTAGCCAAAAAGGCATTCTCCGCCCAGAAGTGGGGGCGGAGAATGTCGTGTAGAGTTTATGTAAATAGGCTAATGCCATTGCTTACAAGAGGTTTATTCCCATTCGATAGTGGCTGGTGGTTTCGAGGAGATGTCGTAGGCTACGCGGTTTACGCCACGAACTTTGTTGATGATTTTATTTGAAACTTCAGCAAGGAATTCATAGGGGAGGTGGGCCCAATCGGCGGTCATGGCGTCGGTTGAGGTTACAGCGCGCAGAGCTACGGCACGTTCATAGGTGCGTTCGTCGCCCATTACGCCAACGCTCTGTACGGGCAAGAGGATAACGCCGGCTTGCCATACCTTGTTGTAGAGATCCCATTCGCGCAGACCGTCGATGAAGATTTTATCGGCATCCTGCAGAATGCGTACTTTTTCGGGAGTGATATCGCCGAGGATTCTGACTGCCAGACCGGGGCCGGGGAAGGGGTGACGGGTAATCAGATGTTCCGGCATTCCAAGTTCGCGACCAACGGCACGCACTTCGTCTTTGAAGAGCAAGCGGAGCGGTTCGCAAAGCTTGAGACTCATCTTTTCGGGGAGACCGCCAACGTTGTGGTGGCTCTTGATTACGGTTCCGGTAATTGACAGTGACTCGATGCAGTCGGGGTAGATGGTGCCTTGAGCGAGCCATTTTACATCTTTCAGCTTGCTGGCTTCTTCGTCGAATACGTCGATAAATCCTTTGCCGATGATTTTACGTTTACGTTCAGGCTCGGTTACGCCTTCGAGTTCTTTGAAGAATTTTGCGGAGGCATCAACGCCGATAACGTTCAGGCCGAGACCTTGGTAGTCGCGCATCACATCTGAGAACTCGTTTTTACGGAGCATACCGTGGTCAACGAAGATACAGGTGAGGTTCTTGCCGATAGCTTTGTTGAGCAACACGGCTACAACCGACGAGTCAACGCCACCGCTCAATCCGAGGACAACTTTGTCATCGCCGAGTTGCTGGCGAAGAGCGGCTACTGTTGTTTCAATAAATGAGGCTGCGCTCCAGTCTTGCTTCGAACCGCAAACATCTACAACGAAGTTGCGGAGAATTTCTGTGCCTTGGAGTGAGTGGAACACTTCAGGATGGAACTGAACGCCCCAAGTCTGTTCGCCTTCGATACGATAAGCGGCAATCTTCACTTTATCGGTAGAGGCTACCGGACGGAAATTGTCGGGGATAGCTGTGATAGTATCGCCGTGGCTCATCCATACTTGGCTGCCGGGTTCGATACCTTTGAAAATAGGCTCGTTAGAGTCAACTTTTTCAAGTAATGCGCGGCCGTATTCGCGGCTACCTGCCGGCTCAACTTTCCCGCCGTCGGTCCAAGCCATGAATTGCGCGCCGTAGCAGATGCCGAGCACCGGTAAGCGCTTACGAATCTTAGATAAATCAGCCTTAAAGGCCTTTTCATCGTAGACCGAGAATGGTGAACCAGAGAGGATTACTCCGATAACCGAAGTATCGTCATGGGGAAACTTGTTGTAGGGGATGATTTCACAGTAAGTGTTTAACTCGCGGACGCGTCGTCCGATGAGCTGGGTTGTCTGCGACCCGAAGTCGAGGATTACAATCTTTTCCTGCATTGGTTTAGCTGGTATGGATGGATTTGCATGCAAAGTTACGCATTTTTTGCCAAGTATATAAATAATTCGGTAAATTTCCTCTAAGAAAGTAAAGGGTGTGCCGGAAAAAACCGCTACCTTTGCAGTAGAAGAACACCTCATCGAAGGCTTAGCAGTCGCGATGAGGGCTCTGAAACGCTTTAACTTATTAAATCTAATGACCTTGCATAAGAAGTTATTAATGGCTCTTGCCATTTCAACGTGTGTCTGGACCGGAGTAGAGGCTCAGACAGCTCGCCGAATCCACCTTTTAAATTCAAGCGATAACGAAAGTACTATCGACGTATTCCTGCCGGAGAATCCTACCGGGCGTGCTATTGTAGACTGCCCCGGGGGTGGCTATGTTAATCTCGCGATGTATCACGAAGGTTACGATTGGGCTGAATTTTTCAACAACCAAGGTATCGCCTATTGTGTCCTGAAATACCGTATGCCAAAGGGCAATAAGGAGATTCCCTTGAGCGATGCTTATCGCGCAATGAAAACGATGCGCGACAGTGCTGAAGTTTGGCATGTGAATCCCCACGATGTTGGTATTATGGGCTTTTCTGCCGGTGGTCACCTGGCCTCGTCGGTTAGCACCCATGCTCCTTGGGAATCGCGCCCCGACTTCTCAATCCTCTTCTATCCGGTAATCTCCATGAATGCGGATGAAACGCATCGAGGTTCGTGTGAACAATTCCTCGGAGAAGGACAGACTGACCAGCAACAGGTTCATGACTGGACTAACTATAATGCTGTTTACCGCCATCTAACGCCTCCTGCAATTATCTTGATGGCAGCTGACGACGATGTTGTAGATCCGCTGACTAATGGTGTGAAATATTACGAGGCGCTTCGTAATGCCGGTACCCCCTGCGCTATGTATATCTATCCCTCGGGAGGCCATGGGTTCGGTTTTAGCGAAAGCTACGCTTATCATGACCAGATGCTGACGGAAATCTCAACCTGGTTGAAGAATCTGAAAGCGCCGAAGGCAGAGTCCGTACGTGTAGCATGCATAGGTAACAGTATCACTGATGGCTACGGCATCGATATGTGTGAAGTGCAGGGCTATCCTGCTCAGTTGCAGAATATGCTTGGCGACGACTACTGTGTGAAGAACTTCGGAGTCGGTGGGCGAACAATGCTCAATAAAGGTGACTATCCCTACATGAACGAGTTGGCATGGCGCGACGCGCTGGATTTCTGCCCGGATGTAGCTATCGTTAAGTTGGGCACCAACGATTCCAAGCCTGAAAACTGGCAATATGGCAAGGAGTTTGCTACGGATATGCAACAGATGATTGACTCCCTGAAGGCTCTGCCTACTAAGCCGCGCATCCTGTTGGCAACCCCGATACCGGCCTTTGCTCCGACATGGAACATCAGCGACAGTGTGATTGTCAATGAAATTATCCCGGTTATTCGCAAGCTTGCAAAGAAGAATAAGCTGGAAATCATTGAATTGCATGACCGTTTCAATAACAATGACGGCCAGCAAGTGTTGCCCGACGCTATTCATCCGAGTGCTCAGGGCGCAAAGCAGATGGCCGACATCATCTATGAATACCTGAAAAAGTAATAAACGTCTATCTTTAAACACATAAAACCTACAATCCAATTAAACAGATGATACACAGAACCATTATCGCAGCCTCAATGTTGGCGTTGTCGATGATCTGCTATGCACAGGAAGCTCTTTGGGGCGTTCCGCAGATTATATCGCCTGACATTCATGCAGATCATTCTGTAACCTTCAGAATGAAGGCTCCGGATGCGCAGAAAGTGCAGGTTACCGGTGATTTCCTGCCGAAACAAACTATTGATACCCCTTATGGGAAATATGATGGCCCCGGTGTTGCCGACCTTACAAAGAATGCTGATGGCTTATGGGAATATACCTCCGATGTGCTTGCGCCGGAGCTGTATAGCTACACATTCCTTGTTGACAATCTGCAGGTAAATGACCCCTCAAATGTCTATATGATTCGCGACGTCGGTACGGTGACGAATGTGTTCCTGATTGAAGGTGACCGTGCATCGCTCTATGGCGTTCACGATGTGCCCCACGGCACAGTTTCGCGTGTATGGTATGATTCTCCTACGCTCAATATGAAGCGCCGTATGACCGTCTATACCCCTGCCGGATATGAAGATGGCGATAAGTCGTATCCCGTGTTCTATCTGCTGCATGGTATGGGAGGTGATGAGGAAGCCTGGATAGCGCTTGGACGTACCGCTCAGATTCTCGACAATCTTATTGCTGAAGGTAAGGCTGAGCCGATGATTGTTGTAATGACCAATGGCAATGCTTCGCAAGAGGCTGCTCCCGGTGAAACCCATTATGGCTTGGTGCCTCCTACCACTCAGCTTCCCCACACTATGGACGGCACATTCGAATTGGCCTTCCCTGATGTATGGAAATATGTAGATAGCCATTATCGTACAATCCCCGACAAACAGCATCGCGCGATTGCCGGCTTGTCGATGGGAGGCTTCCATGCTTGTCATATCTCTGCTTACAATCCCGATAAGTTTGATTACGTAGGTTTATTCTCAGCTGCCATTTTCCCGAAAGAAGGCACTGTCTCTCCGGTGTATGAGGATTTTGAGATGCAGATTGGAATGCAGTTTAAACTGCAGCCCAAACTCTATTGGATAGCAATCGGCAATAAGGATTTCCTTTATGACATAAATAAGGATTTCCGCCAGATGCTTGACAAGATGGGTTGCAAGTATACATATCGCGAATCGGAAGATGGCCATATCTGGAAAAACTGGCGTATATATCTTACCGAATTTGCTCCGCTTCTTTTTAAGTAAGAAACCCTGCAAAACCTTAAACCTAATGGCTCATAAAATTGTAATTATGGCAACAGCCTGCATGATGGCTGCTACCATTCCTATGAATGCAAAGACTTTGAAACTTAAAGCCGATAATATCGATGAAATCGTTAAGGCGATGACCATCGAAGAAAAGGTAGACCTGATGATCGGTACAGGCATGGATATGGGTGATGGTGAAACGCCGTCGCCCGTAATCGGTGCTACTCGCAATATTGTGCCGGGGGCTGCCGGAACTACGCTTCCGAATTCGCGCCTTGGCATTCCTGCGATTGTGCTGTCTGACGGCCCTGCCGGATTGCGTATCGACCCGACGCGTGAAGGGGATAGCAATACCTACTATTGCACTCATTTCCCTATCGGGACATTGTTGGCGTCAACATGGAATACCGAATTGGTAGAGCAGGTTGGGCGAGCAATGGGTAGCGAAGTGCTGGAATATGGTGCTGACGTTTTGTTGGCTCCGGCTTTGAATATCCATCGCCATCCGCTATGCGGACGTAACTTTGAATATTTCAGTGAAGACCCGCTGATCAGTGGTAAGATCGCAGCTGCTTATGTGCGTGGTGTGCAGTCGAACAATGTTGGTACCTCTATCAAGCATTTCGCTTGCAACAATCAGGAGACAAACCGCGTTGCCGACAATGCAATTGTTTCTCCGCGAGCTCTGCGCGAAATCTACCTCAAGGGATTCGAGATTGCGGTAAAGGAATCGCAACCTTGGACAGTGATGACTTCCTATAACCGATTGAACGGCACCTATACGTCGGAATCTTCAGAACTGCTTACTGACTTGCTTCGTGATGAATGGGGCTTCAAGGGTATGGTTATGACCGACTGGTTTGGCGGTTCGGATGCTGTTCAGCAGGTGCGTGCCGGCAATGATATGCTCCAGCCCGGTTATGCAAAGCAGAAAACTCAAATCCTGGCAGCTGTTGCTGATGGTTCACTCTCCATGGCTGCTGTTGACCGAAATGTAAAGCGCGTGCTTGAACTTATCGTGCGCACCCCCCATTTTAAAGGATATAAATATTCTAATAAGCCAGACTTGAAAGGTAACGCCGAAGTTACTCGCAATTCAGCGTCGGAGGGTATGGTATTGTTGAAAAACTCTGATAATACTCTGCCCCTGTCTGCCGACATCAAGAAGGTTGCGCTTTTCGGGAATACGTCGTATCGCTTTATTGCCGGCGGCACCGGTTCGGGAAATGTGAACCGTGCTTACACTGTTTCGCTGTTGGATGGCCTGAAAAATGGCGGGTTCCAACTGAATGAAACTTTGGGCAAGGTATATGATGAGTATCTTACCGACTATGATAATAATCGCCCGCCTCTCGAAGGTTATGAAGTGTTCTTAGGTTCGAATAAACGTGCCGAAGAGTATGCTATCTCTGACGAACTTGTGAAGGAGATGGCAGAAGTTGACGATATCGCGCTGATCACCTTCGGACGTATTTCCGGTGAGTTTAGCGACCGTTCGGCTGCCGACTTTAATTTGTCGAAAAATGAGGCTGCGCTTGTTGAGAAGGTGACAAAGGCTTTCCATGCAAAGGGTAAGCGAGTTGTAGTTGTCCTGAATATCGGTGGCGTTATCGAAACTGCTTCATGGAAATCAGCCCCTGATGCTATTCTATGTGCATGGCAAGCCGGTCAAGAGGGTGGCAACTCGGTAGTTGATGTTCTTACCGGCAAAGCCAATCCTTCCGGTAAACTGCCGATGACCTTCCCGGTAAAATATTCTGATGCATGGAGCACATTGAATTTCCCCATCGATCAGAATGAGAATGATAATTCGTTGGAGAGCCATTCGGTGCGCAACGACCGCAAGGATATCGACTATACCGAATATGATGAGGGCATCTATGTTGGTTATCGTTATTTCGACACTAAGGGGAAGGCGGTTTCCTATCCGTTCGGTTATGGACTGTCGTATACCGAGTTTAGCTATGCTAATCCCGAAGTATCCAATGATGACGATACGATTACGGTGAATGTAGATGTTACCAATGTCGGGAAATGTAGCGGTAAAGAAGTTGTTGAACTCTATGTTGCTGCGCCTACCGATCATCTTGACAAACCGGCAAAAGAGCTCAAAGCTTTCTGCAAGACAAAGAATTTGCAGCCGGGCGAAACTCAGCATATATCGTTCACGCTGAATCTGCAAGACTTAGCTTCGTATAACGAGGATATTAGTGCGTGGGTAACGGATAATGGCAACTATACCTTTATGCTTGGCTCGTCGTTGAGCGATATCCGCGAAAAGGTTGATGTTGTTATTGAAGAACAGCAGGTTTATCCGACAAAAGTTCTGTTCGCAACTAAAAAATAAGTGCTAACAAGTAAAAATAAGCTGATGGCTTAAAGTTTGCTTGTCAGTAAATAAATCCCTTCAACAAAGTAGGGCGCTGCATAATCGCGTGGGCGAAGAATTGTGTTATCACAGCAGACCAAATCGAGGTCGATCACAACTTCTGCTACACTGTGGCGGCGCCCTCTTGTTGTTTCATACTCTTTAAGTTGGCGCGACAGGGTATCATGGGGGAGTTCGCTCATCACGATAGCGATAGCGTTGGTATATCCCGGTGCCTGCGGATTTTTGGCGTCGGCGGTATGATATGGCCGTGTGGCTGCTGTTAGGGTGGCCACGTTGGCAAGCCATTCCATGGCAGCTGTTACTTCCGAGTCGCCGTTGGCGAGGTTACTTCCGATTGAGATGATATACTTTGCCATGATACTTTAGTTTGGGCGGTAGCTTAATTTTGGTCGACACCGCGCAACGACAGACTGATACGTTTGCGGTCAAGGTCAACGCCGATAACTTTTACTCGGATTTGCTGACGTAGTTTCAGCACTTCGGCCGGGCTCTTAACGCGGCGGTCGGCCATTTGCGATACGTGGATAAGACCGGAGACATGCACCCCGAGGTCAATGAACGCGCCGAAGTCAGTGATGTTATTCACGATTCCGGGCAGAATCATTCCTTCGCGGAGGTCGTCAATTTCATGCACGTTTTCGTCGAAAGCAAATTCGGTAGCTTTTTCGCGAGGATCGCGTCCGGGCTTGCGCAACTCGGCGATGATATCGTTGAGGGTAGGTAGGCCGAGATCGGCGGTTACATAACGATTTAGGTCGATATGGTCGAGTAGCGATGTGTCTTTTACTAATTCGGCTATGGTGTGGCCGCTATCTTTTGCGATTTTTTCTACGATAGCGTAGCGCTCGGGATGAACTGCCGTGTTGTCAAGGATATTCTTGCTACAACGAACACGCATAAATCCTGCGCATTGCTCATAAGCCTTTGGCCCTAGACGAGGCACTTTTAATAACGTTTCGCGCGAAGTGAAGTCGCCATGTTCGGCACGATAGCTGACGATGTTTCCGGCCAGAGTGTCGCCGATACCGGACACGTAAGCTAAGAGCTGGCGCGATGCGGTATTGATATCGATGCCTACGGAGTTGACGCAGCTTTCAACCGTCATGTCGAGCTGACGTTTCAGCCTTGTTTGGTCAACATCATGTTGATACTGACCAACACCGATTGATTTGGGATCGATTTTAACCAATTCTGCCAACGGATCCATCAGTCTGCGGCCAATAGATACGGCGCCACGAACCGTAACATCATATTCCGGGAATTCATCGCGGGCCACTTTCGAAGCGGAGTAGACCGAGGCTCCATCTTCGCTGACTACGAAGATTTCTACTTTGCGCGGAAATGATAGCGAGCGCAGGAAGCTTTCTGTTTCGCGGCTGGCGGTGCCGTTACCAACGGCTATAGCTTCGATGCCATATTTTTCTACGAGCATCAGCACTCGCTTTGAGGCATCAACGATATAATTGCGAGGCGGAGTGGGGTAGATTACATCATGGCAAAGGAGATTGCCATTGGCGTCGAGACATACAATTTTGCAGCCTGTGCGGAATCCCGGGTCAACCCCCATTACGGGTTTTGCTCCGAGCGGGGCAGCCAACAAAAGTTGATGAAGGTTGTCGGCAAAAGTAGCGATGGCGGCTGTGTCGGCTTTCTCTTTTGCGAGGGCTTCAACTTCGGTGGTAATTGATGGCTTGATAAGTCGACGATAGGCATCAGAGACCGCGTCAGCTACGATTTGAGCAGATGCTTTGCAGGCGTCGCGACGAGTGAAATTCTCCTGTAATCGCTCTATCATTTGGTCATCCTCAATTCCCACGGTCACTTTTAGGAACCCTTCTTCCTGGCCGCGACGCATAGCCAGATAGCGATGCGAGGAGCAACGCGATAGCGGTTCGTCGACATTAAAATATGACTGATATTTTCCGGCTTCCTCGATTTTTGCTTTTACTACTTTCGAGGTGATACGCGCCGAGCGATTGAAGCGGTTACGTACATTTTGGCGTGTGCGTTGATCTTCGCTTACCCATTCGGCTATAATATCCGAAGCCCCGGCGATGGCGCTCTCGGCGTCGGTAACTTTTTCTGAGAGGTATCGCGAAGCGGCGTCGGAGGGGTTGGCGCATTTCTGCGACATTATGATTTTTGCGAGCGGTTCCAGTCCATTCTCACGAGCGATTTGAGCACGGGTGCGCTTTTTCGGTTTATACGGGAGATATAGGTCTTCAAGAACGGCAGGGTCGTAGGTCTCTTCAATTTTTTGGCGAAGTTCAGGGGTTAGCTGCTCTTGAGCCTCAATGGTTTGGAGAATATATATCTTTCTGTCAGCAAGTTCGCGCAGAGCGTCATAGCGCTCCGAAATATTGAAAATGGCAACTTCGTCTAAGCCTCCGGTAACTTCCTTGCGATATCGCGAGATGAAGGGGATAGTAGCGCCTTCGGCTAAAAGTTTGAGGGTTGCATTTACACGTTGTTCAGGGATATTCATCTCCTGAGCGATAATTTGCTGAATTGAGAGGGGCATGATGAAAGGGTAAGGATTAAGGATGATGGAGTATAAAGGTGGTAACCTCTGGAGTGGCGCCCAAACGCATCGGCATACCAACGGTGCCGATACCGATATTTACATATAATGGGCGTTGATTGGTAGTGTCGGAGTAAAGTCCACCCCAAGTTTTGTAACGCCAAACGGCAGGGGAAAATCCGGCTATTTCGATCTGCATAGCGTGGGTGTGGCCGGCAAGGGTAAGGTCTACAGCCATGTTTTTGTTGTCGGCGATAGAATCAACCCAGTGGGCTGGATTGTGGGATAGCAGAATCTTCGTATTGTTGTCGTGAAGCGCAGGATAAGCTTGTGAAAGTGAGCCGTAAACCGGGAATGGAGCGTCACCGATATTTTCAACTCCGATAATCGCAATGGAATCCGAACCGCGATGAATCCATTCGGTTTCGTTGCGGAGCAGGCGAATACCGGTTTGCTGATAATAGCGGTAAAGTTCGTCCATGTTAGCGGCTTTGTCGGCCGGCGTTTTCCACGTCATGTAGTCGCCATAGTCGTGGTTACCAAGGATAGCAATTACGCCGTCTTTTGCGTGCAGGCGACTGAGAGTGCTGACAAATGGTTTCATTTCCGACGAACGTCGGTTTACGATATCGCCTGTAAACACGATTAGGTCGGGGTTCAGGCTATTGATATGGTCAACCAAACGGCTGACATAAGTAGTGTCTTTGTTGTAGGTGCCGCTGTGAAGGTCAGAGAATTGCACGATTTTGTAGCCTTCGAAGCTATGAGGTAACGATGCAATTTCAATGTCGACTTCCGAGTCTTGAAGATTAAAACGATTGATGAGGGCGCCCCACCATGTTGCCAGGAATAATACTCCGGCAAGAATCAGTCCGGCGATTGTTATCGGGGTGATTCGTTGGCGCTTGAAAAGGGTGGGAATTGCGGCGATTAGGTCGAAAAGCAGAGCTATAAGTTTCGGGATAAAGACCGTGCCGAAGCTGAAGAGCAGCCACATCTTGGTCAGCAATACTTCGTTGTTGCCCTGGCGTGCCGGAACGATAATTCCGATTAGCAACACAACTTCAATTAGTGCTAATACTCTTATAAGCCACTTTTTCCACTGACGGGCATGGCTTGAGCGATGGTCTATCTGATGAAAGATATACCAGTCTAAAAGGAGATTAAGCAGCAGAAATATGATAAGAGGAAAGAGTGCTACTCGCATTATTTAGGTGCCTTCTTATTTAGAAGTTTCGAGTTGATTGCGCAAAGGATTGGCATACATGTTCAACATTGCTCGGAGCATAAATTCGCGTTCTTCAGCGGTAACGTCGGGAAGTTGAACTTTGTCGAGCTGGTTGTTGAAATACTGTGCATACTGTTCTGCCTGAGCATCGGTATATTTATCGGCAAAACGGTTAGTGCCATCGAATGTGTCTAAGGCGTAATAGTTTACCGGATAAATCTTATAGCTCGAATGGATAGCGTGGTCGATCAGAGCGCATGCTCGGCGGATAATTTCAACTTTGTCGGTAGAGTTGCGAAGCGGTTCCAGGCCGGCGTTGATCTCTTTGCAGATAGAGAAGTGAACCTGTCCTTTGTATTTAAGTAGACCGGTCTCCATGCTCTTGAGGTCGTCGCGCTGAGATTTCTTAAATTCGGGATCACGGCGACGAGCCAGGAATTCGGTAGCTTTCAGATAATCGTTGGGGTCAAATTCGTAAGAAATGGCAACCGGGGTGAGGTTCAATTCGATTAGGCGCTCTACGAGGTTGTCGCGATCGCCACTAAGAGCGAGCATTTTCAGCACAGACTCTTGGGTGCGGTCGTTAGAATCCTTGGCACGGCCTTCGCGCTGAGCAATCCAGGCCGATTCTTTCTTCTCGTTAATGCAATAATGGAGATAGCCTGAAAGTTGCTTTGCGGCCTCTAAAGCCTTTGTTAAGCGGAGGTTACGCTTAACGATAATGCCCTTATTGAGACGTACCAGGTTTTCAATCCAAGGATAAATCAGCAGGTTATCGCCGAGAGCAATTTCTTGCGCTAAAATATTGTGGCGGAACATGACCAGACCCAGGAATGATGCATCCAGCACGATGTCGCGGTGGTTGGAAATGTATAGACGCGATTTCTTGAGGTCTACGCCATCTTCAACAGAGTTGGTAACGCCTGATGTAGTTGCTTTTTCTAATCGCAGAAGAATTTCGCGCATAATGGTGTGCTGAAACTCATCTTTCCCTTTTAACGAGAGAAGCTGTTTGGACAGTTGATTGAAATCAGCTTCAGGAAGGACATATTGAATGGCATTCTTGAAGCCTGGATCATTGATGAGCTGTTCCATCTTCTCGACGAATTCAGAATCGTCGTAGGGGGCTATATCTTTGTATTCTTCTGCTATCATGATGATAAGGTTATGGAGTGGCGCTGTTTAGCGCCCCGTCATACACTTTTTTGAAGCCCCTCAGGGGGCATATACATTGCAAAGTTAAATAAAATAACAGACTATTAAAAAAAATTCCACATCATTCTACCCCAATTTAGCGAAATTTAAGGATAGCCTGAGCCTGTATATGCGTGGAAGCGTATGCGTAATTACTTGGTGAGGGCGGCGATAGCAGAATTAACGCGGGCGAAGGTGAAGGTGGAGAGGGCTGCGGAGAATTTGCTGCGGATTTCGGCGGTGCAGAGATTGCCGATAGAGCCTTCGTGGGTGTGGTTGAGGGTGCCGTGATATTCAAATTCGCCGCGCTGAACGGCCATGCCAACCTGGCGATATGCGTCGCGGAAGGGGACTCCTTGCTCTACGAGATGGTTGACTTCTTCAACGGTGAAGGCGAGTTTGTAGAGCGGATTATCCATAACGTTTTGGCATACTTCCATGTTTTCGACAGCATAAGCTACGATGTCGATGCAGTCGTTCATCTCTTCAAACAGGGGGATGAACACTTCTTTGATGAGCTGCATATCGCGGAAATAGCCGGAGGGAAGATTGGTGGTGATGAGGCGGATGGAGTTCTGTACGCCTTGAATCTTATTGCAATGAGCGCGCACAAGTTCGAATACATCTGGGTTCTTCTTGTGGGGCATGATTGAGGAGCCGGTGGTAAGCGAGTCGGGCAGATGGAGGAACCCGAAGTTTTGGCTGGTATATAAGCAGCCGTCAACGGCGAGACGTCCGATAGTTTCAGCAACAGTGGCATAGGCGAAGGCGATGATGCGTTCGGTTTTGCCGCGTCCCATTTGGGCGTAAACAACGTTGTAGTCCAGGTCGTCGAATCCGAGCAGTTCGGTTGTCAATCGGCGGTTGAGGGGGGCTGAGGAGCCGTAGCCGGCAGCCGCGCCGAGGGGATTCTGGTTGGTTGTGTCCCAAGCGGCTTTCATCATCAGTAGGTCGTCGGCAAGCGATTCGGCGTAGGCGCCAAACCATAATCCGAACGATGACGGCATTGCCACTTGCAGATGAGTGTAGCCGGGGATAAGTACATCTTTATATTGCTCGCTTTTCTGCTGGAGCAGGTCGAAGAGATGTTCGATTTTGTGGACTGTTTTTTCGATTTCAGCACGAGCAAACAGTTTTACGTCGACCATTACTTGGTCGTTGCGAGAGCGGCCGGTATGCACTTTTTTGCCAACGTCGCCCAGTCGGCGAGTCAGCATCAATTCAACTTGAGAATGGACATCTTCGATGCCATCTTCAATCACGAAGTTGCCTTCAAGGGCATCGTTATAAAACTCTTTCAGCACCGGCAGCAGCATATCGAGCTCACTCTTTTCGAGCAAGCCAACGCTTTCGAGCATGGTGATGTGGGCCATCGTGCCGAGAATATCATATGGAGCGAGATAGAGGTCCATTTCGCGGTCGTGACCAACGGTGAAACGGTCGATGCGTTCATCTTCTTTAAAGCCTTTGTCCCAGAGTTTCATAACTTATATGATTGAGTGAAGTAGTTTAAATTGAAAGATTATTTAGAAGAGAGAAGTAGATTTCAGCGCCTTGTTCAATTTCTTGAAGTTCGATATATTCGTTGGCGGTATGCGAACGAGCTGAGTCGCCCGGCCCGATTTTCAGGGTGGGGAAGGGGGAAATAGCCTGGTTAGATGTTGTAGGTGAGCCGAAACAGGTAAGGCCTAATTCTACTCCACGCACAACAGCCGGATGGTCGGTCGGTAAATTCGAGCTGTTCAGGCGTGTGCTACGCGGTTTGACATCGCAGGTTACCGATTCGCGAATCATCTCTACTAATTCCGGATTGCTGTAGAGCCCGTTGGGACGTACATCAACAACGAATGTGCAACTATCGGGAATAACATTATGCTGTGTGCCGGCTTGAATCTGTGTTACCGACATCTTTACTTCGCCGAGAAATGGAGATACTTTCTCGAAATGATGATTGCGAAACCAGCTGATATCGTCGATGGCGTGATAAAGAGCATTGTCACCCTCGTTGCGTGCGGCATGACCGCTACGTCCGTGGGCGGTACAATCCAGCACCATCAACCCCTTTTCAGCAACAGCCATCTGCATCTTAGTCGGTTCGCCTATGATAGCGAAATCGATTTCCCCTAAATCAGGGAGAAGCAGGTCTAAGCCACCTACACCGCTGACTTCCTCTTCAGCCGTGGCTGAAAATAGTAAGCGATAGGGTTGAGAGGTGTGGCGTAGGCGCTCGTAAACACTGAGCAGTGCTACTAATGAGCCCCCATCGTCGTTAGCTCCCAGGCCATAAAGGCGTCCATCCTCAAAGGTGGGGGTGAATGGGTCGCGGGTATAACCGGCTGCCGGACGGACCGTGTCGATATGCGCGTTCAACATTAGCAACGGGCGCTTATCGTCGGCCGCATACTCATCCATACACCAAAGATTATTCCCTTTTCGCCTTACCGGCAATCCGCGCTTCTCCATCCAACTTTCTAAAAAGTCGGCAACGGCGGTTTCCTCTCGACTTATCGAGGGGATAGCAATAATTGAGGCGAGTAGGTTGAAATAGTCGGTCATCGGATTGTTGTTCCTCCTTCGAGGTCGTTGGCGGAAGTGATTACTACCTTTTTGACACCTTGGTTAACGGCCGACAGGGCATTCTCGATTTTGGGAATCATGCCGCCGGAAACCGTGCCATTATCAACTAAGCTTTTGAAATCGTCGGCAGTGATTACCGGAATCAGCGACGAATCATCGTCGGGATTCTTTAGCACGCCGGCTTTTTCGAAGCAGTAAGTAAGGGTGACATCGTAATAAGGCGCGAGCGCGGTAGCTACGGTTGCCGCCATAGTGTCGGCATTGGTGTTGAGCATTTGTCCGTTGCCATCGTGGGTAAGGGGGGCAATTACCGGCACGGCACCCATTTCGAGCAGGTTGGCTATCTTGCCGCCGTTGGCTTTCTTTACATCGCCGACAAAACCATAATCCACATCCTTTACCGGACGTTTTTCGCTACGGATAATGTTGAGGTCAGCACCGGTTAAGCCGATAGCATCGATATCCAGACCCTGCAGTTTGGCTACAATCGTTTTGTTGACCAAGCCACCATAGACCATTGTGACCACGCGGAGCATCTCAGCGTCGGTGATGCGTCGACCGCCAACCATTTTGCTTTCGATGCCTAACTCGGCCGCCAATGCTGTGGCTGAACGCCCGCCTCCGTGAACCAGTATTTTCTTCCCTTCGAGTTTTGAAAACTGTTGGAGAAGTTCGGCGAGAGAGGCCTCATTTTCAACCAAGGCGCCACCAACTTTTATTACTGTCAGTTTCTTCATTATCTGTAGTAGTTTTGCCGATAGGCGATTTATAGAGATTCGAGCATGCGCTTCATTACCACTTGAGCCGAAACTACGCGGTTAGCGGCTTCCGGGATAACCAGTGAGCGGGGTGAGTCGATAACTTCGTCGGTAACGATCATGTTGCGACGTACCGGCAGGCAATGCATGAAGTAAGCGTTATTGGTTACCGCCATGTGTTTGGCGCTAACGGTCCAGGAGAGATCTTTATTCAGAATCTGGCCGTACTGTTCAACGCTCGACCAGTTTTTTGCGTAAACGAAGTCGGCACCTTCGAGGGCCTTCATTTGGTCGCGTTCGATATGTGCATTTCCTGCAAAACGAGGATCCAGATCGTAGCCTTCGGGGTTAGTGATTACGAAGTCAACATCGGCAGCGTTCATCCATTCTGCAAACGAGTTGGGCACAGCTTGCGGCAGTGCACGGGGATGAGGTGCCCAGGTGAGGACTACCTTCGGGCGGGCTTTATGCTTGTATTCATCAATGGTGATGAGGTCGGCAAACGCTTGGCAGGGGTGAACCGTAGCGCTTTCCAATGAGATTACCGGACGACCGGAATATTCGATAAACTGGCTGAGGATAGTCTCGTTGTAGTCAAACTCTTTATCGGTAAGACCGGCAAACGAACGTACACCGATGATGTCGCAGTACGAGCCGATTACGGGAATAGCTTCGCGTAGGTGTTCCGACTTGTCGCCATCCATTACCACACCCATTTCAGTTTCCAGCTGCCAGCTATCTTTGCCGATATTCAGCACGATGGGGTTCATGCCGAGGTTGTAGGCTGCTTTCTGAGAAGACAGACGTGTACGCAAGCTCGAGTTGAAAAAGATGAGCATGATAGTTTTGTTCTTGCCCAAATTTTGCCATGCAAAGGGGTTGTTTTTTACCTCTTTTGCTTCAGCGAGAGCGGCGTTAAGGTCGCCTATGTCGGATACGTGGAAGAAAGATTTCATAGGGGTGATATAGTGGGGGGTGGGTTTGAATTACAGGTGTGGATTATTTTGAGTTGAGAATGTCGGTAAGGGCTTCAATAAATACCGAAGCTTCGTCTAAGCTCAGAACTAACGGAGCTAACAGACGTACCATGTTCTTCCCGGCAACACCGGTGAAGATATGTTTTTCGAATAGCAGCTTCTTGCGGATATCTGCTACCGGTTCGTTAAATTCGATGCCGAGCATGAGGCCTTTGCCACGCACTTCTTTGATAAGCGGCGACGCGGGGATATTCTGTTTGAGATATTCGCCAACTTTCTGCACATTCTCCATAAGCTTTTCGTCGCGGATAATGTCGGCGACGGCGATGGCTGCTGCCATGGCGAGATAGTTGCCGCCGAAGGTGGTGCCGAGCATACCTTTCTTGGCTTCAAATTCCGGAGAAATCAGGATGCCGCCAACGGGGAATCCGTTACCCATGCCTTTTGCCATGGTGATAATGTCCGGTTTGATGCCGGCCCATTGATGCGCGAAAAATTTACCGGTACGGCCATAGCCACTTTGAACTTCGTCGAGGATCAGCTTTGTGCCATATTTCTTGGTGACAACCGAGAGCTGCTGCAGAAATTCGTCAGTAGGCAACTTGATGCCGCCGACACCTTGAATTCCTTCGATAATCACACCGGCAACGTCACCTTTTTTCAGCTCCTGTTCTACTGATTCGATATCATTGAGATTGCAGAACGTTACCTTATGGTTGGCATTAAAGGGAGAGACGATCGCCGGGTTGTCGGTTACGGCAACTGCTCCGCTGGTACGGCCGTGGAAACTGCCGTGGAAAGCGATGATGCGGTCGCGCCCGGTTGCGAAGGATGCAAGTTTTAGAGCATTCTCGTTTGACTCCGCTCCGCTATTGTCGAGGAATAGCGAATATTCGGGCAGGCCTGAGAGCTCGCCGATTTTCTGCGCTAATTCCTCCTGCAGGGGATTCTTTACGCTGTTGGAGTAGAACCCGATACGGTTTAGCTGCTCTGTGATAGCTTCAACGTAGCGGGGATGAGAGTGTCCGACACTGATTACGGCGTGACCGCCGTAGAGGTCGAGATATTGTTGGCCTTCGCTGTCCCAAACCTGGCATCCAATAGCCTTTATCGGGGTGACATCGAAGAGGGAATATACATCAAATAGATTCATAGTTGACAAGTGAGGTTAAAAGCGAGATGCTTTCAGGCGGAGTCCGAGGTCTTCGGGAAGAGAGAAAATAAGATTCATATTCTGAACAGCCTGGCCTGACGCACCTTTTACAAGGTTGTCGATAACGGAGATAATATGCAGTTTCGAGCCATATTTCTTTACGTAAAGGATGTTTTTGTTGGTGTTCACAACCATTTTCATGTCGGGGTTGAAATCAACAACAGTAACAAAGGGCTCGTTGCGATAATAATCTTTATAGAGAGCTACGGCTTCTTCTTCGCTGAGCGAACAATTGAAGTAGACGCTCGAGAGGATGCCGCGAGCGTAGTTGCCACGCATCGGCACAAAGTTTACTTCGCCGCAGAATGAGGGTTGCAGACGTTTCAGAGTCTCGCCTACTTCGCCGAGATGCTGGTGAGTAAACGCTTTGTAGATTGACATATTATTGTCGCGCCAAGAGAAATGGGTGGTTTCTGATGGCTTCTGTCCGGCTCCGGTTGAACCGGTTACGCCGGTAACATGTACTTCGGTCAGAATTCCGGCTTTCGCTGCCGGGAGCAGGGCCAGCTGGATGCTTGTAGCGAAGCAACCGGGATTGGCTACATGAGTGCTGCGCACGATTTGCTCGCGGAATGCTTCCGGCAGACCGTAAACAAAGTCTTCGGCATCGGCTGCTAAGCGAAAATCGTTTGAGAGGTCGATGATGGCGCCTTTGTATGATTCGGGGAGAGCGTGAACGGCTGCTTTTGATTTCCCATGACCGGAGCATATGAAGATGCAGTCAACATCGTCGGTTTTGACTTCGTCGCAGAAGCAAAGATCAGTTTCGCCGATGAGGTCGTTGTGGGCTTCCCAAACGGGATGACCGGCGTGGCTGCTGCTCTGAGCGAACACTACTTCAGCCATCGGATGGCCTTGCAGGATGCGAAGCAGTTCACCTGCGGTATAGCCCGCAGCTCCGATAATTCCAACCTTTATCATAATTCTTCTTCGAGCTTTTTACCTTCGTCGGTGTGGTTTGAATAGTAAACACGCAGAGGGGTGGAGAGCACTTTGATGAAGCCCTTAGCGTCATCGCTGGTCCAGCCTTTCTGCATTTCGCCATATTCGCCGAACTTGGTCTTAACCAGGTCGCAGTCGCTGTCGACGCCTACCGGCATGAAGCCGTAAGGACGTAGCTGCATGATGGCGGTGCCGTTTACGTTGCGCTGGCTTTCAAGGAGCATAGCCTCGATGTCGCGCATAACCGGTTCGAGATACTGGCTTTCGTGGAGGAACATTCCATACCAGTTAGCAACCTGGTCTTTCCAGTATTGTTGCCATTTAGAAAGAGTATATTTTTCGAGGAACTTGTGAGCACCGATAATCAGCATCGGAGCGGCAGCTTCAAAACCGACACGTCCTTTGATGCCGATGATTGTGTCGCCAACGTGCATATCGCGGCCGATTCCGTAAGGCGCTGCGATTGATTCGATTTTCTGAATTGCAGCAATCTTGTCGTCGAAGTGTTCGCCGTTAACGGCGTCGATTTCGCCGTTTTTGAAGGTGATGCGAATTTCTTCGGTTCCTTCTTTGCTGACCTGCTTGAGGTAGGCGCTTTCGGGAAGTCCTTGAGTAGAATCGAGAATTTCGCCACCGCAGATGCTGGTGCCCCAAATACCTACGTTGTAGGAGTATTTCAGTTTTGCGAAATCGGCTTTGAAGCCGTGCTGGTTGAGGTAGTCAACTTCATATTGGCGGGTCAGCGCCATGTCGCGTGTAAGGGTGATGATTTCAACGCCCGGAGCCATTACCAGGAAGGTCATATCGAAACGGATCTGGTCGTTGCCGGCGCCGGTTGAACCGTGGGCAATAGCGTCAGCTCCGATTTCTTTGGCGTAGCGAGCAATAGCCATAGCCTGGAAGATACGTTCGCTTGAAACAGAGATGGGGTAGGTGCCGTTGCGGAGCACGTTACCGAAAATCATATATTTGATGCTCTTTTCGTAGTATTCCTTTGTAACATCGATGGTTACATATTTCTTAGCGCCGAGCAGATAGGCGTTTTTCTCGTTCTGAGCAAGCTGCTCGGGAGAGAAACCGCCGGTGTTAGCGCAAGCGGCATATACTTCGTAGCCCAATTCTTGGGTTAGATACATAACGTTGAAGCTAGTGTCAAGACCGCCGCTGAAGGCGACTACAACTTTTTTCTTCTGTTCCATAGTGGTAATGGTTTTCGCAAGTTTTGGGGAAGTTGATTAATGTTTTGCCGGGTCGTAGAGCATACCGGTGCAGAGGCAACGTGTGCAGTTGTTGCGAGTCAATACGTCGTAGTTGATGCAGCTTTCGCAACCTTTCCAGAAGGTTGGGTCGGCGGTCAGCTCGCTGAAGGTTACGGGAACATAGCCCAGCTCGGTGTTGATTTTCATAACGGCTAACCCTGTAGTCAGGCCGAAGATTTTAGCCTTAGGGAATAGAGTACGGCTCAGTTCGAACGCTTTTTGCTTGATGCGTTTAGCCAGGCCATGGCCGCGATATTCGCTTTTAACGATAAGTCCGGAGTTGGCAACAAATTCGCCGTGGCTCCATGATTCGATGTAGCAGAAGCCAACAAATTCATCTCCCTTCATGGCGATGATTGCTTTGCCTTCTTTCATCTTCTGTTCAACATATTCGGGACGACGTTTAGCGATACCGGTCCCACGTACTTTTGTAGCCGCTTCAATAGTGGTTAAAATTTCTTCTACATATTTCAGGTGTTGCTCGGTAGCAACACCAACTACAAATTCATCCATTTATTTATATCTGCTTCTGTTTTATTATGCTAATTTGTTTGAGAGGTTGTCGACCAGACCGCTGAGGGCTTCAACGGTTTCGTCTGACGAGTAAGTCGGGCGGAGCATTATCAAGATTGTGTCATCTCCGGCTATGGTGCCCATTACCGGGGCCAGTTCTGCCGAATCGAGCAATGAGGCTACCATGCTTGCATGTCCGGGAGGGGTATGCATTACTGCTAATCCGGTTCCAAATTCCAGCGAGTTGATGCTGTCAGAGAGAATAGATTTGCTGTTCTTTAAGAGAATAGAATCAGTGGTTACCGAGCTCTGACTTTTGAGAAGATTATGAAGTTTATAGCCCGAAGGGGTCTTAATGAGCCCCATCTCTTTAATGTCGCGAGAGAGAGTAGCTTGAGCAACATAATATCCTTCAACTGCAAGATGACTTTTAAGGTCCTCCTGCGACATGATGGATTCCCTTTCTATTAAGTCTTTTATAACGGATTGACGTTCAGCTTTTTCCATTAGTTATTAGTTGCGTTAATATGGATATTTTGGTTTTGATGCGCTGAATATTTATATCATTCATTTGCATAAATATTCACTTGCGGATGCAAAGTTACGAATAATATTCGAATATTCATCAAAAATCTTACATTTTTATGAATAAAAATTCATCTGTAGATATTCTTGCCAGATCTTTTTCCTATTTACATTCGATAATCGTTGTTGCCATACCTCTATATACGCTGTCGATTTAAGGACGACGTGCAAAACTTTGCTATGTAAGGTGTTTGTTTATTGAAATAAAAACAATAACTTTGCCATATCTAATTTCTAAATTTATGAATTCGGCACTAACAAATATCTCTGTTGCAATTCCTGAAACAGATATGTCATTTTTGGAACAAATGGCTAAGCGTTTGGGTTGGAAGGTAAACCGACCTAGTTTATCTCACGATAAAATTAGTAGCATTGAGACATCGCTTAAAGAAGCTCAAAATGGAGAAACAAAATGTTTCGATTCTGTTGAGGACTTAATGAAAGATTTATTAGAATGAGCTATACAATTGAACGCACTAATCAATTTAAGCGTTCTTTTAAGAGATGTTTGAAACGCGGCCTCGATATTTCAAAATTTGAGGCAGTTTTGCGTATTTTATCGAAAGAGGGTAGCTTGCCTTTAAAGTATCGTCCTCATAAATTGAGTGGAAATTATGAAGGATGTTGGGAATGTCATATAACTGCGGATTGGCTTTTAGTATGGCGCCAAAATGATACAGTAATGCAACTACTTCTTATTGATACAGGTTCTCATGCAGATATTTTTGAGTGAGGTTAGAGGCAGAACTTTTGATGGGCGATGATGTAAAAGCCGTGGGGGAGTGAGTAAGGGTTTGTGCCGGGAAGAACTTGGAGGGGAAATTGAGAGCCGTCAATACGGGTAACTGAGATGGTTTGGGTTGTTGGGCTTTCAATTATTAGCATTCCATTGTTAACGGAAATGTGAAGGTTGTCGGATTCGAGGGTTTCGATTCCGGCGTATAATCCGTTGCGGTCGTAGATGCCGTTGTTTAAAAGGATGAGATCGGCTGTTTGATTCCCTGATCCACTATAAGAGTTATTGAAAATGATGCCCGTATTTTCCGGGAGCTCATGATCAGGGGTGAACTTATACATCCATGCGTCATGACCGTTGATAGTTGTCGGGGTCATGGGTGTGCCTGGCCAGTTGCCTAAAATTTCGCCGGTATTGTCCCAAATGTAGGTGTGGACGTTCGCCCAGGGCGTTTCGCCGTTGTCAATGAAATATACGGTGATTAGGTCGTTTGTGTCTTCATATTCGGGGATGGTGCCGCCCCACTGGTTGCATAGCCATTTAAACGAACCGTAAAGTCGCTTTTTTACTTGCGCAACACGGCTACGGAGTTCGGCATTGCCATATTGAGGCCATTGCTGAGCATCTGAAGCGGCAGCAGCGGAGATGTAATCACGATAATCGTTGATATAGTTGAAGATATCGGCATAATGCTCCGTAACAAAATCTGTCCATATCGATTTCACGCGATCTATGAAAGTGGGGAACTTACACATTTCGCCAATCCAAACTTGATGGTGTTCGCGACCTTGGTAGATGTATTGGCTTTTATCGTAGTTAAAGGCGCTCCCAAAATCCCATACAGGGCCGAAATACCATTTTTCGTTTTCCCCAATATTTTTGTAAAGATAGCAGCTACCATGAAACGATTCGTAGTCGTCAACTAATTCTTGAACGATGTAGTAGCGAGCAAGTTCATCTAAGTCGACCATCTCAGCCCATCGGCAATCCGTCTTATCAGAGGCATAAATCAGCGAGTTGATGGTAGACATTTGGTGGGTAAGATATTCCGTTTGCTTATCGGAGAGCTGCTCAGGGGTGTGGTAAGTAAAGGTTATGTTATAATTATTGTTGCCCCCTTCAGCTACGGAAATATGTGGGTCTGAATCGTAGTTGTCAATCTCAACGAGCCATCCGCCGGTGATATCGTTGTCGCCGGTGGCATTATCGGCTTGTTCAACAATGTCAACGCGGTTGGAATCAACGCGAATAGTTTCGGTTAAGAAATATAGGCCGATATACTGTCCGTTGAGCACTACTTCTAAAGGCTGACTTTCCGGCGTCCAGGTCATGCCGATCAGTCGGCTCAGTTCCAGGCCTACGGCGTTGCGCATAAAGCCTTTATTATCGTCAGCATGGGCTAAGAGAGCAAAATTCTTGTTTTTAGTCATGCCGAGGAGCGCGGTTTTCTTGTCGAGCTTGATGCGGTAGGGCTTTTTCGAGAAGCCAGTCCAAGTATAGTTGCCGCGTCCACGAATTTGCAGGGCTTGCTGATTATCTACGGAGCCTATAGCTTCGAAGTCGGTTTCTTTAGGATCGATGTAGTAGGTAGCGCTGATATATGTCTCTTTACTATTGATATCGGCTGAATTTTCGGTGTTGATATACATTACCGGCAGACTGCCGGATGGATTCCCGGCAATAGCTGTCATGAAGCAGAGAGATAGAAGGAATGTCAAGAAAGATAATCTCATTATAGTTGCTTAGAATAGCTCTTAGTTTTTTTATAATAGCACTCCGCAAATGGCCTTGGGAGCCATGCGGAGTGCCAACCTATGAATATATATAATTATTAGAGCCGAGATGGAATGTCAGGGCGTTAGACGTCTGACATCAATGGTTAGAAGTTGAACCAGATGGCCTCAATTCCAATGCAAGCGATACCGGCGAGGTAGCCCAGAAACGCCATCCATGTAATGTGTTTGAGATACCAGCCAAATTCAATTTTTTCGATACCCATAGCAACAACGCCTGCGGCAGATCCGATGATAAGGAGTGAACCGCCAACGCCGGCACAGAAGGTAAGCAGATGCCAGAACAGACCGTCTTCAACGAAGAGCTGCATGTAGGTCGGGTCGGCTGCTACAGCAAGCATATCGGGCGTTGCAACGGGATACATGTTCATACAAGCTGCAACCAATGGAACGTTATCGATAATTGACGAAAGTACACCGATAATACCGTTGATAGTATAGACTTCATGGATGTTAGTGTCGAGCCATGTTGCTAATTCGGCGAGGATGCCGGCTTGCTGAAGGGCTGCTACAGCGAGCAGGATGCCGAGGAAGAAAAGAATAGTCGACATATCGATATTCTTTACCAACTGAGAGATACGTCCTTCGATTTTGCCGTCGAGCTTGTAGTTATAGACAATAAGTTCGGTGATAAGCCACAGGATGCCGAGCGACAACAGGATGCCCATATACGGCGGCAGGTGGGTAATGGCTTTGAATACCGGCACGAAGAGCAGACCGCAGACACCCAGAATCAGCACGGTGATGGAGAGGCGGGGATGGTGTTGCGACAGAACGTAACCCACACGTGCATCTGATTCGTTGAGCTGTTCAACAGGTCCGGCTGACACGAATCGAGTTGCAATAAATGTTGGTACGATAACGGAAACGATTGACGGAATGAGCAGGTTGACGATGAGGTCGACCGAAGATACGTAGTTTTTCATCCAGAGCATGATGGTTGTGATATCACCGATAGGCGACCATGCACCACCGGCGTTTGCTGCCAATACGATTACGCTGGCAAACATCCAACGTTCTTTGCGGTTGGAGAACATTCGGCGTAGCATTACCACCATGATGATAGTGGTTGTCATGTTGTCGAGGATACTCGAGAGGAAGAAGGCAACAAAGGCGAATACCCACATCAAGCCGCGTTTGTTTTTGGCTTTGATGTGACGCACTATGATATTGAATCCGCCATAGCGGTCAATGAGCTCTACGATAGTCATGGCTCCGATTAGGAAGACGATGATTTCGCAGGTGTCGCCGAGTGCTTCTACCATATCAGATTGAAGGTTTGCATCATGGCCGTAGAGGGCGTAGCAACCCCATAAGATACCGGCCATCATTAGCGCGAATGTGGCTTTGTTAACGTTGAAGACATGTTCGAGGGCTATCCCTATGTAGCCTATCACGAACAAGACAATCATAAAAGTGATCATTTCCGTTCTATATAGTTTGTTGATTTAAGTTTTGCTTAGTTTCATGGCTCGCCAATATCAGGGGAGGGAGAGAGGAGAGATATTAGAGGTAAGAGTGGAGAGTGAGAGAGAGACGGTGGAGAGCAGAGAGAGAGGAATGAAGAATATTAGTCGATACGGGTGATGGAGGCTCCGAGGAGGTTGAGTCGCTGGTCGATATCTTCATATCCGCGGTCTATCTGCTCGATGTTGCCTATGATGCTGGTGCCTTTAGCCGACATAGCTGCTAAAAGCATCGCAATTCCGGCTCGGATATCCGGTGAACTCATCTTGTTGCCGCGCAGCGTAAACTTATGGTCGTGGCCGATAACTACGGCGCGGTGGGGATCGCAGAGGATAATCTGAGCACCCATTTCGATGAGCCCGTCAACGAAGAATAGGCGACTTTCAAACATCTTCTGATGAATCAGTACGCTGCCTCGCGCTTGGGTTGCAACAACCAGCATTACGCTTAGCAGGTCGGGGGTAAGGCCGGGCCAGGGGGCGTCGGCGATGGTCATAATCGAGCCGTCGAGGGCGGTGTCGATTACGTAGCTTTCTTGTGCAGGGATGAAGATATCATCGCCGTGCTGTTCGAGTTTGATGCCGAGTCGGCGGAAACTTTCGGGGATGATTCCAAGGTTTTCATAGCTGACATCTTTGATGGTGATGGAGCTACGGGTGAGGGCTGCCATGCCGATAAAGCTGCCAACTTCAATCATATCAGGGAGAATGCGATGCTTTGCGCCTTGTGGTTCACCTGCGAAGCTGTGGATTTTCAGTAGGTTAGATCCGATGCCTTCGATTTTGCACCCCATCTGCTCCAACATGTGGCAGAGCTGCTGAACGTAAGGCTCGCAGGCGGCGTTGTAGATAGTGGTCATTCCTTCGGCGCAGGTGGCCGCCATAATGATGTTGGCGGTGCCGGTAACGGAAGCTTCATCCAGGAGCATATAGCATCCGTTGAGTTTTTTCCCTTCGGGGATAGTCAGCAAGTAGGCGCGTTTAGCTTGGTCGTAGCAGTATTCCGCTCCGAGGTTGATAAACCCTTGAATATGGGTGTCTACCTTACGACGTCCGATTTTATCGCCGCCGGGCTTGGGGAAATATGCTTTTCCGAAGCGTGCCAATAACGGACCAACAAGGAGCACAGAGCCGCGCAAGGTTGCGCTGCGCTTGATAAAGTCGTCGCTGAGCAGGTATTCGCGGTTGATGTCGTCGGCAATAAATGTGTAGCGACCTTTTTCAAGGCGAGTAACTTTTACGCCCATTAGTTGAAGCATGGCAATTAGGTTCTTGACATCTCGAATTTCCGGTATGTTGGAGATTTCAACCGGACGAGATGTAAGAAGTACGGCACTGATAACCTGCAGTGCTTCATTTTTAGCTCCTTGGGGTGTGATTTCACCATGTAAGGTGTGACCACCTTCTATAACGAACGACGACATTATTCTTTTCTAATGACCTTTTTTATACATGAATTACTTCGGGAGAGAGCTGTATCCCGAACAGATTGTAGACACGTTCGATAATCATATTTTCGAGCGCTACAATGTCTTGACCGGTAGCTTTGCTGTCAGGATTTACCAATACCAATGGTTGCTTTTGCCATACGGCAGCGCCACCGTGGGTAAAGGCTTTGCATCCGGCTTTGTCGATGAGCCATGCGGCCGACAATTTTGCTTTCCCATCTGCCTGGAGATGGTAGGAGAGGGGCGCCGGATTGGCGTTATATGCTTCGCTGGCTTCCCAGCGAGAGGTAACGTCGGCAAGCTCCTTTGAGCTGATTACAGGATTCTTGAAGAAGCTTCCTGCACTTCCAACCGTCAGAGGGTCGGGAAGTTTAGAATCGCGAAGGGCTAACACGATGTCGCGGATTAATCGTGGAGTCAGCGCTTCGAGGGGGGCATCCAAATCGCCAACATGAGCTATAACGGCATCTTTCAGCCCTTTATAGTTCAAGTTGGGTTTGGCTTGTTTATTTACGCGGATGATCACACTGCTGACTATCATTTTCTCCCTTTCAGGCTGATGCTTAAAGATGGAGTCGCGGTAGCCGTAGCTACACTGCGAGGCCGCCAGTGTGACAAATTTATGTTCTTTGAGCGAATAGCAAGTAACACTCTCTACAACGTCTTTAAACTCGGTGCCATAGGCGCCGACATTCTGTACAGCTGCACCGCCGATTCGTCCGGGGATTCCGGAGAGGTTTTCGGTGCCCCACAGGCCTTGGGTTGCTAAGTGGTTGCAGAGTTCGTCAAGCACGGTTGCTGCGCTGACTTTTACCCTAACGTCGTTGCTCACCGACGATTCGTCATCGAGAATCTCGATGCTTTCGCCGGTTGGGCGAATAACGGTATGGCTGAATGTTGGATTGACAAAGAGCAGATTGCTACCGCCGCTCATAATCAAGGCATCGCTGAGGAGGCCTTGACGATCGAGCTCCGGTAAATCTGTTTCTGCATCGCTGAACTCTATCAAGCGGCTGCAGATGGTTGACAATCCGAATGTTGTCAGACTTTTGAGATTTATGTTTTCTTGCTGATTTAGCATTGATTAGCCTCCAAAGTTATCGTAGTGGATGCTTTCGGGATCTACGCCGAGCGAATCGAGCATCTTGTTGACAGCTGCGCTCATTGGGCCGGGGCCACACATGTAGTATTCGATATCTTCAGGTGATTCGTGGTCCTTGAGATAGGTGTCGAAGATTACCTGATGAACGAAACCGGGGGTGTATTTTACGCCGGCAGCATCGGCTGCGGGATCCGGACGGTCGAGGGCAAGATGGAACTTGAAGTTGGGGAATTCCTTTTCAAGCTGCAGGAAGTCGTCGAGATAGAACACTTCGTTGAGCGCACGTGCGCCATAGAAGTAGTTCATCTTGCGGTCGGTAGTCTTCAAGGTCTTGGTCATGTGCATAATCTGTGCACGCAGAGGTGCCATACCTGCACCACCACCGATCCACATCATTT
>CAZKYD010000002.1:19129-43764 GCA_964556875.1 uncultured Alistipes sp. | reverse complement strand
CGCCTCTGCCGCCTCATCCTGGGGTTACCCACACCCCCGCGCCCTCCGGGCTCTCCTCGCTCCCATTAGGGCGAGGATTTTGGTGTAGCCCCCAGCGAAGAATGGAGGGGAAAGGCCCGTTAGGGCGTTTCTCCCGAACATTCGCCGCTGGGGGTGGTGTCGCATCAGGCGAGGGTGTCCGTAGGCCGCCGATTTTATCTTGCGTCTATTCTTTCTTCGGTTAGCTATTTTTATCGCTCGCAGATTCCGCAGATAGCGCAGATTTTTACGGCATACGCCGTTGGATTAGATTTTTATAGATTATATCGATTCTTAGGATTTCCGATTATCTCGATTTATAGGATCCCAGCCGGATGGCATCTGCGGCATCGGACGGCGCAAGCCGTTCAATATCTGCGGGTTCTAAATGTAGTCCGGATGGCATCTGTGGAATCCGTGGAATCTGCGAGAGGTTGACTATGAAATAGCTTGTAACGATTGTCAATGTCAAGGAGAACCCGGAAGGAAACAGGATAACAGGCGTAAACGCCAAGGAGAGCCCGGAGGGCGCGGGGGTATGGGTAACCCCATGGATGAGGGGCGTAAAGCGACGGTAGGAGCATCGCCCCGATTCCTGGGGATGCCCACACCCCCACCCGCCATCCCCGGCCTCGGAGAGGACGGCCGTAATATCATCACCGCATCGCCATCCCGCCCCACGTCAGCCCGGTAGCGTTGGCGACCAACCCCGTCTGCCATTGGCATCGACTGCCAACCTCTTCGAGGCTGATTGGTGTGTGGACCGTCTAAACCCCAGGAATCGGCTATCGAGGCTCCTGACGTCGCCTCTGCCGCCTCATCCTGGGGCTAACACTACCATCGCGCCCTCCGGGCTCTCCTCGCTCCTCGTCGCTATGGTGTCTCTCTGCTCGTTTGCTCCGTTTTTGCCAGGGACGAACATCCCCTGGTGTCTGTTCGCCCAGTACCGTGGCCGTGACTGCTTGTCGGCGCCCGTTAGGGCGAGGATTTTGGTGTAGATTTTAACGGCATACGCCGTTGGATTAGATGGGTATATAAAGAATAGAGGCAGTGCCGGTCGGCACTGCCTCTATTTATTGGGGGATTCGGATTATGTTTCCTCGATTCGGATTATGTTTCCCAGCTTCGGATGTTGTTTCCCCGATTTGGATAATGCTATCCGGGAGGGGGTGATACTATCCGGGAGGGATTATGCTATCCGCGGGGGGATTATTTTACGAGGACTTTGTAGGTTTTGTTGCCTACGGTTGCGACGTAGACACCGGCAAAGGCGGGGATTTCGGTGTAGGCTTTTGCAACACCGGCGTAGGTCATTTTACCGTCGACTGAGAAGAGCGAAACGGCTTGGCCTTGAGCACCCTTAACGATAACTTTGCCGTTAGAACCAACTACTGAGATGGTTTCGCTGAGCAGGTCGTCGAGACCGGTGTAAGCCAGACCGGTGATAGCGGTCTTAGATTCACCTGCGGAGTAAACGGCGCTCACGCCATAGATGGTTTCGTTGGTCTTAGCGTAGTCGGAGGTATCGGTGTAGCCGGTAGTGGTAATCAGGCTGTTGTTGATCTGCTTGCCGTCGACGTAGACATTATATCCTTCGAGCTTGAGGTTAGAACCGTTAGCGGGGATGTAGGTAATGTCGTCGATGAAGAGCATGTACTGGAATGTAGAGGTACATCTGATAGCGAAGTATTTAGCGCCATCGGGGATTTCGAATTCATATTCAGTCCATGCATTGGGCACAGAAGCTACGGTTTCAACCAATGTGAAGTCGTCGACATCGGTGCCATCGGTAGAGTAGAGGAACTGGAAGCGTTCGTTGGTGTCAGTGCCGTAGCTCTTAGCGTAGAATGAGATGGTCTGCGCCTTTTCATACAACCAGGGAGAGATTACCCAGTCGTCACACTGTACGGAAGAGATGCCTGAGAGGTCCATGGTGTACATCTGAGCGAGGTATTTGTGGCCGGAGTGAGCTTGGTAGCTGGTGTTTCCGCCGAATACTTCGTTAGAGTCGTCCATAACCCAGTAGCTCTGCTGCGAGCCGGTCTGGATGCCGGGGAGCTCAACGTTTCTGATACCACCGATATAACCTTTGTCTTCGTCAAGGAATGTCCAGTTGCCATATTCTGTGGGGAATGTGGTTTCGGTATCGGCGTCTTCGAAGGTTTCGGTTACGGATTCGTCAAGGCTGGAGAGCTTTTCGGGAACATCCCAAGTAAGCTCTACTTGAGAATCGTTGCTGCGAGCGATGCTGAGGTTGCTGACAGTGGGGAATCCGGTGTGGCGCAGACGGGTCTTAACAGATTCACTGATGTTGTTATCTTCGTTTTCATCAGCATCGTAAACCAGTTCGGCGTCGAAGAGGTTCGACTCTTGGTCGGTAGCGTTGAGGGTGATCGGGAATGAAACAGCGTCAGTTCCTTCAACGGCGAGTGCCGGGCGTTCAACTTCGGCGATAGCCTTGCTATTGTTGTAAAGGATCACCTTATAAGAGCCGGAGGCATTAAGGCCGACGTTTTCAACGTTAACAGTAACGTCAAATTCTTCGTCTAATTCAGCGGTCTGAGGAGCGGAAATCGAGGTGATAGCCAAGTCGTAGGGGTAACGCTCGAAGATCGAAAGTTTGTCGATAAGGGTGTAGAGGTAAACCTTGGTTTCAGCGTCAAAGGCGATCTGAACGGTTTCGCCGGCATAGTCGGAGAGGTCAACAGTAACCTTTGCCCAACCACGAACACCGTTAGCAACGTCGTTTACAACGATCTTTTCAACTTCTTCGTAACCGTCGCCAACGTTAACCTTAATTGAAATTTCATTAAGGTCGAGGGTAGAGGCATCGGACTGCAGGTTGAAAGTGTAGAATGTGAGGGTGGGGTTTTTCAGCTTTGTGAAATCAATCTTACCGGTGAAGATACGGGCTGCATCGCCAACGCTGGGACCGTACATACCGATCATACCATTGTCGGAGTCGTAGCTCTTAACGCCCATCGAGAAGCTCTGGTCGCCGTAAGTTTGCCAGCTACCTGAGCCTGAGAGGGTCATGGCTGCCATGATGTAGCTCAGGCCGCCATTAGCGAATGATTCTTCGTAGGGGATTGTGTAGGGAGCACCAAGGACAAGCATATCGCTAACTGTACCACCGGAATATCCAACTTCGGTGAATGCACTAACGGCGAACTGGTAGAATTCCTGATCAGTGTCTTCGTCGGTGAAAGCCTGGTAGGTGTAAGATGTGCTTGTCAGGTTGTTGGCGATAATAGTTTGCTCAGTACCGTTGATGCGGATAAGGATGTATTTAACGTCTTCGTTAGAGATATTCTTACCCTTAATATCGGTAGTAACAGCTGACCAATTGAGGGCAACTTCGCCAGTCTTGCCGGTTGCAACAGCTGTAAGTTTAGCAGGAGCGGAGGGAACATCGTAGCCGATGTGAGCAACCTGCTCTACGGTGCGACCAGCGGTAGAACCGTTGTAGGCAGTGAAAGCGAAGGTAAAGTCGCCTGACTTTTCAAATTCTTGGGTGAAAGTTACTTCCGCACCGGGTTTGGGTGATTCAACAGTGTGGATAGTTTCTTCATTGCAGGTTACAACAATCTTTTCCAGGTAGGGGAGATCCTCGCCGTTGAGGTCGGTAGCCGGAGCCTTGAAGGTGAATGTAGCCTTCTTCCCACCGTTGGGGTCGGGGGTGATAACCAGGTCGGTGATAACGCCGGGGGCAGCGCCTTCCATCGGTTCTGAGATTTCGAAATCGTCGATCAGCAGGAAGTAGCCGTAGCTTTCAGTGTTGTGGTGGATACCGATGTTGTAAACACCATCTTCAGGCACTGAGAAATATTCAGAGAACGGCACCTTGTCGGTGTAACCGGTTGTTGATACAGAAGAAGTTTCAATGATCGTGCGAGTCATTGACTCAGCAGATGGTGCTGTACCAATCTTAACTTCAAAGGAGTTTGTCCAGCTGGTCGACATTGTAGCTGCGTTGAGGCTGAGCTTGTAGAACTTGCCGGCTTCGAGCTTCATGTTGGGGGTGAAGAGCCAGTCGTCGGTAGGCTTATCAGCTGCCATTGTGCCGTAACCTGCAGCCATGCCGAGGAATGAACCCCAAGAACGGGAGTCGCCATCGCCGTCGTAGGCTGCGAAGCGTTCGAGATATGAGCTGTCGTCGAAGGTTTCAGAGAAAGGAGGAACAATCTGGCCGAGACCGGTGCTGTTGGTGGTTGCGGTGGCAGATTTCCAAGTGTTATATTCAGCTACGATGGTGTATTTGTAGCTTGTGTAGGTTTCGGGCATTGCAACCTCATCTGTAACGGTAGTTTCCTTAGTAGTGGCAACTACGGTGTTGTCGGGCAGACGAGTTACGGTGTAGGTAATTGCTTCGGGATCGATGTAACCGCCGTTAGCACTTTTGGTAGGTGCGGTCCAAGAGATAGTGAACACACCGTCGTTGTAGACAGCAGTAGCGTTTGTTACAGCTTGCGGAGCATCTTCGCCGATAAAGCCGCTGATTTCAGCTTTGGGGCTGTCGCCAACGTCGTTAGAGCAGTAAAGACGCAGGGTGTATTGGCCCGGTTCGCTAAGAGTGAAGTCGGGGGTGTCAACCGATGTTGCGCCATAGGTGGTAGTGCCGCTAACGAGCTGGGTGCCGTCGGAGGCAACAACGCGATAGTTAACAGAGCCGGTTGCTTCAGCGCCGCGGAACAGTGTGGTAGGTGCATCAAAGGTGATGTGGCCTGTCAAAGTCCCTTTCGGGAACTGCAGTGCGAGATTTGTAGGAGCGGCGGGAGCCATATCTTCAGCAGCGGGGGCCTGGATGTAGAGGGCGTAAACTTCCTCGTTGTTGGGGAAGTCGGCGAGCTTTGTAGCCTCACCTGTTGTCAGGTCAACTTCGCAGAGGAACCCGGCATCGTCGGTAGATACGGTCCAATACATCTTGTTGGTACGACGGTCGATAGTAGCCGAAGAAATGTTAACGGGGGTATAACCGGTGCTACCGATTTCGGTGGTAGCGCCGGAGGTCTTATCCACGCTGAGGAGCTTACCGGTCATATCGATGGCATAAATCTTACCATCTTTAGTAGCTGCGATAGCATTCCAAGCAGCGGGCAGGGTTGCGATTGTAGTGCGGTCGCCTGCAACAAAGTCGACAGTACCGAATTCATAGCCGTCGCCGGTGCTGTTAAGGAAGCAACCGTAGATAGTTTCTGTAGATTCATCGTAGGTTAAGTCGGTCGACATGCAGTTAGCCGTCACTGAGTAGGGAGCGTAGTTGTTGAGTTGCGTCCAAGTTTCAGTGCTGTAGGCAAAAGCGTAGTAGAGGCTGAAATAGGGGTATACATAACCTACTGAGGTGTAGTATGTGCTTGCGGAACCACATCCACCGGAGAGTACACCCATATAGATTGAAGATGAAACGCCGGTGACAGCGGTCATAGAGCCATCAAGCGAGAGGGTGTTGAGAGCTGTGGTCATACCGCTAACAACCATACCCTTCAGGTCGGGAACGTACTCGAAAGAGCTCGACGTTTTGCGGGAGGTAGTAGATTGGGGGTTAACAACGATTGGCGCCGAAGTGCTGGTTGAAGACACGATGTTGGCGCCCAAGCCCTGCTTCATGCGCGGAGCGGTGAAGCCTCTGACGGGCAGCTTGGCGAGTTGTTCGCCTGAGGATTGCTCGGTAGCAGTGACGAGCTTAGCATCCGTGTCGGCAAATAATGCCAAGGAGCCGCTCAGCAAAGCTATTGCCGGAAGGACATTCCTGATAAACTTGGTCATAAAATAATGATTTATATAATGAAAAATCGATTGTCAGTAGTAACCATCAACCATTCACATTTGAAATGGCTATATATGTCCTATAATTGTACCCCAATTCTGAGAGAGAAAAAGTACGTGTAAAAGTTTGTTTGACAGGATATGATAACTTTCTGCTGCAAAAATACAAATATTTCTCTAATTCCCACGCAAAAATCTATATTTTCTACACCTCCAACAGATTTTTGCTACAAATCCACCCCAAATAACAAACGCGGGCGCACCAAATACTAAGGCGCGCCCGCGTAAAATGCTGTATAACTTATACCCCTAAAACAATTGCAGGGTCAATATTTAGTTTTTGACTTATAACCCTGGCCTGAGGTAGTGTTGGTTCTTTTTTGCCTGAAAGATATTCACAAATTCGAGATGGGTTGATATCTAGAAGCTTGGAAAGAGCTATTTGAGTTAGTCCCATTTCGTACATTCGTAATTTAATCATATCAATAAGCGATGGTTCGCCTATAGCATAGTGTTCATCAGAATAGTCCGCGACAAGGCCGGAGAGCAATTCTAATTCCATACTATTGGGGTCTGTTAAAGGAGTGTCATCCTTGACTAAAGGTAGCAGTTCTTCCACCCTACTAAGAGCCCATCTGTATTGCGCTTCGTTTTCAATTTTTGTCATTGGTAGGATTTAAATGGTGGAACAATCTATTTTATCATACTCTGAGTGTGTTCCAATAAACCGGATATAAACCCATTTAATTGTAAATTTAATTACCACGACTAAACGGTGATTATTTCCGCGGATATTGAAAACGTAATGTTGATTACCAACGTTATCAACACTATTAAAACTCTTTTTTACATCAGCAAAGTTCTCCCAATTAGAAGTTTTGACGACTTTCACCCAGTTTTGCAGAGCTGTTTCTGTATCCGGATGAAGGGCAATATACTTCTTCAGTGGTTCCTCAGTGATAATTCTCATTGTTTTGATGATTGCAAAATTACAAATAAAATTCCAAAATTACAAATAAAAATTAGAGGTTGTTATCTTGGGAGCTAATGGAAGAAGATGTAGGCGGCGAGGATGCCGGCCAGGGAGCCGGTGATGTCGGCCAAGAGGGCGTAGGGAACGGCGTAGCGGGTCTTTTTGATGCCGACAGAGCCGAAATAAACGGCCAACACGTAGAACATAGTGTCGGTTGACCCTTGGATGGCAGCCGAGCAACGAGCTACGAAGGAGTCTGCCCCGTAGGTTGTCATTAGGTCGACCATTAATCCGCGCGAACCGCTACCGCTCAGCGGTTTCATCATGGCTGTTGGGAGGGCGCCGACCCAGTCGGTGTCGATACCGCAGGCAGCCACGAGGCGTGTTGTCCAGTCGGTGATGAGGTCCATGGCACCTGAAGCACGGAACATCCCGATGGCAACCAGTATGGCAACTAAATAGGGGATAATCGTAACGGCAGTTTTGAACCCTTCTTTTGCGCCCTCGATAAACGCTTCATAGACATTCATGCGTCGCCATAATCCGGCTAAGAGGAAAAGCACTATCACACCGAACAGCAACGAGTTGGCAATCAGCGAACTGTAACGCTCAACTTGCGCACCGTCCATACCGTAGAAGAACCAAACGGTCAGACCTATCAGGGCCATCATCCCGCCAAGCCAGGATAGCAGTACCGGGTCGAGCAGACGAATGCGCTGCTTCAGGCAGAGGGCGATGATGCCAACGAGGGTGGATACAAAGGTTGCTAACAGAATCGGCAGGAAGACATCCGTAGGGTTGGCGGCACCGGCCTGCGCACGATACATCATGATGGAAATCGGGATGAAACAAAGCCCCGAAGCATTGAGTATCAGGAACATAATCATGGCGTCGGTGGCGCGATCCTTCTCCTTGTTGAGGGATTGCAACTCCTGCATCGCCTTGAGGCCTAACGGGGTGGCGGCATTATCCAAACCGAGCATATTTGCCGACACATTCATAAAGATAGACCCCATAGCCGGATGTCCCTTCGGCACTCCCGGAAACAGACGGCAAAACAGCGGCGAAATCAGTCGGCCAAAGAAGCCGATAACTCCGGCACGTTCGCCGATTTTCATCAGTCCGAGCCATAGCGAGAGCACACCCGTCAGCCCCAAAGAAATCTCGAAGGCCGTGGCGGCAGAGGTAAACGATGAGCCCATGATATCACTCCAAATCGCGACATCGCCACAGAAAATTGAGCGGTAGAGCGCTACCACGAATGATATCAAAAAGAATGCAATCCAAATATAGTTAAGTGCCATGATCTGCTACTGTGATAAATTCAAAATATTTGGACAAAGGTAATTGAAAATATCCAAAAAAGCACTATCTTTGCGAACAATAGACCAATAATAACTACAAGACGCCGTTTCTTTGTCTCTTAACCTCGGCTATGGAAAAAGTAAGATTATACGTCATTTGCTTTACAATTTTAGTAGCTTTGCTGCAGTTTCAAGTGAAATCACAGGAGTTATCGACCGATTCAATCCCCGAATTGGCTGATTCTGATACGGAGGTCGTTGCCGAGGATGATACACCAGTATATATTGATGATACTCCCATATATGTTGATCATACCCACGATTTTCATTGGGAACAGTTCGCAGTGCCGGCAGCGGTGACCATCGCGGCAGCGTGTTTTACCGGGAAGGCCGATGATATGAGTGCTCGTAGATGGGTTCAACGCCAGTTGGCGAATAAGACAGGCGAGACCCGTAGCGAAGCTGACAACTATCTGCAATATCTGCCGGCGGTAGGGGTGTTCGGCTTGAAGCTCTGCGGCCTGCAAAGTGAGCATAACTATGGCGAAATGGCGATCATTATGGCTATGAGCTATGCAACCTTCTCCATTCTGAATAACACTCTGAAATACACTATCAAAGAGCAACGCCCAGACAGCGGTGCGCGCAACTCCTTCCCCTCGGGGCATTCCGGCACCGTATTTGCCGGGGCAGAAATGCTCCGCCGCGAGTATTGGAACACGAATAAAATGGTTGGTATAGCCGGCTATTTATGTGCGGCAGCTGTAGGGTATATGCGTATTTATAATAATCGCCACTGGTTTAACGACGTTGTAGCCGGGGCGGCGATAGGGTATATGTCGACAGCGTTTGCCTACTGGTTATATCCGAAAATCTTCCGCAAATTAGAGGCCAAACATTGCGAAACGATGGCCCGCAAAAATTCTTCAAAAATGACCTGCTTTGCTATGCCGTATGCATCAACTGATAATGCAGGGCTCGCGTGTGTACTTACATTTTGACTTTTTTATAGCTGAACTTTCAAAAAAAGTTGTAACTTTGTCTGCAAAGGAACAACCCCTATTACAGCTATGAGCGACAGCCTAAAAATCTACTGCGAAAACATAAGCGATTATGTCACTATAAATGGGGGAGAAACGCTTCAAGAGCTTGCCCAACGTATCGGGCGAGATAAGCTCGGCCTACGCTTCCCCGAAATCTGTGCTTTGGTAAATAACAAGAATGAACCGCTTCATTATAAAGTTTTTTCGCCAAAGATTGTGAAGTTTCTCGACCGGTCATCGTCGTCGGGCTTGCGTGTATATACCCGCTCGCTCTGCATGATGCTCTATTGTGCTGTTCGCGAGGTGGTGCCCGGGGCTATCCTTCGCATTGAACATTCTATCGCCGGAGGATGGTACTGCCGCCTGTTCCTAACTGATGAAAACGGGAAACCAAAAAGCCCCGTTGAGGTTGATGACCAACTCCTGCAGAAGTTAGAAAGCTCATTGGCCGAGCTGAGTAGACGTAATCTGCCGTTTGAACATAAAGAACGCCTCACGCGCGATGTCTGCGAGAAATTCCGCGAAGAAGGCTTGCTGGATAAGATAGAGCTATTGTCAACCTGCCATGACCTCTATACGGTTGTTTATCGCCTGAACGGCGTTGTTGACAGCTATTATGGCGCATTAGCTCCGTCGACCGGACTTATCGACATCTTCGCTCTGCGTCGCTATAAAGAGGGATTCCTGCTGTTTGGCATCGACCGCAATAATGCCGCTCAGCCGGCCCTCTATATTGAGCACGAGAAAATGTATGACGCCTTCAACGAGAATGTGCGCTTCAACTTTATCCTCGGCATTGCTAATGTAGGGCAGCTCAATAAAGCCGTTGAAACCGATCGCACCGCCCAGCTCATTAACGTTGCCGAGGCGCTCCATGATAAGAAAATCGCGGCTATCGCCGATGAAATTGCCCGCCGCTACCATGAAGGTGGGGCGCGAGTAGTGCTGGTTGCCGGCCCGTCCTCCTCCGGCAAGACAACCTTCACCAAGCGCTTGGCAATCTATCTGCTGACTAATCTGCTGGAGCCGCAGATGATTTCGCTCGACAACTATTTCGTGAATCGCGATCAAACGCCGAAAGATGAGACCGGCGACTATGATTACGAGTCGCTTTATGCTCTCGACCTGAAGCAGTTTAATGCCGACTTGTCGGCCTTGCTGCGCGGCGAAGAGGTAAATTTGCCTACCTATAACTTTGAGCGCGGATGTCGCGAATATCGTGGCGACAAGATGAAGCTCGGACCTCATTCAATCCTGCTGATGGAGGGAATCCACGGCCTGAACCCAGAGCTTACTGCCTCAATCGACGAAAAAATGAAATATAGGGTATACGTTTCGGCGTTGACAACGCTCTCGATCGACGATCATAACTGGATACCCACCACTGATAACCGACTGTTACGCCGCATCATCCGCGACCATAAATATCGTGGAGCATCGGCTATAGATACCCTTCGCCGCTGGCCGAGTGTGCGCCGCGGTGAGGAACGTTGGATTTTCCCCTATCAAGAGAATGCCGACTCAACATTCAACTCCTCGCTGATTTTCGAGCTCGGAGTAATGAAAGATTACGGCGAAGTAATCCTGCGCGACGTGCCCAACGACTGCCCCGAATATGCCGAGGCATATCGTCTGCGCCGCTTCCTGCATTATTTCCAACCGATAGGAGAGAAGTCAATCCCCCCGACCTCCTTGTTGCGTGAGTTCCTCGGAGGCTCGTCATTCAGATACTAACCAACCTTAATTACCAAGATTTACTATGTACGATTTCGATCAGGTTATAGACCGCCACGGAACCGGTTGTACGAAGTTTGTTGAATTGCAACAGCTTTTCGGCAGTTCCGACCTGACCCCACTATGGATTGCGGATATGGACTTTGCTGTCTGTCCGGAGATTACCGACGCGCTGCGTAAGCGTATCGATCATCCTATTTATGGCTACTCAGATGCCCCCGATAGCTATTGGGCATCGATTCAAGAGTGGTTGCAAAACCGTCACGATTTTAAGGTTACTCGTGAGGAGCTGACCTTTGTGCCGGGCGTTGTGAAGGGGATCGGTTATGCTGTTAATCATTTTAGCCGTAAAGGCGACGAAATCGTAATCCAACCACCGGTTTACCACCCCTTCAAGCGTGTGATTGAGGGGAATGGCCGTCGCGTTCTTGCTAATCCGCTGATTCTGACCGACGATGGTAACTATGTTATGAATCTTGAGGAGTTGGAACGCTTGGTAAAGGAGCATCATCCCGCAATGATGATTCTCTGCAATCCTCATAATCCGGTCGGCATCCAATGGTCTAAGGAAACCTTGGCTGAAGTGGGCCGTATTTGCAAGGAGAATGGGGTAGTGGTAGTCTCGGATGAGATTCATGGCGACTTGGTGTTATATGGTCAACCCCATTATCCCTTCGCGGCGTGTAGCCCCGACTGTGAGGCAGTAGCCGTAACGTTCGGAGCGCCTTCGAAGACCTTTAATATCCCCGGTTTGGTGTCGTCGTGGTGTGTGGTAAAGAATCCGGCGTTGCGCCATGATTTCTATGAATGGCTGGAAGTCAACGAGTTTTCAACCCCAACCTTTGTATCGACTATCGGCACTGAAGCAGCCTACCGCAATGGCGGTAAGTGGCTTGCCGAAGCTACAGCATATATCGAGGAGAACATTAAGATGGTTCGCGAATTCCTTGCCGAGCGAGTGCCGCAGGTAGGGATGATTGAACCCGGAGCTTCATTCCTGATTTGGATGGATTTCCGCAAACTTAACCTCTGCCATGAAGCGTTGGTCGACATGGTTGTCAATCGCGCTCACCTCGCCCTTAACGATGGCGAGATGTTTGGCGCTGAAGGTCACGGCTTTATGCGCGTAAATGTAGCTACTCCGCGTTGTTGTTTGCTGAAGGCGCTCGAACGCTTGGAGACAGCCGTTAACAGCTTGAAAAATTGATAAGAGATGAACTTTATAGTATATCCGCCTCAAGAACTTATAGAGGATGGCGTTGTAAGCGTGCCTCTGTCGAAATCGATGCTTAATCGAGCCTTCGTTTTGAGCTGCTTAACTCCGGGAAGTGAAATTCCGGAGGCTCAGGGTGAAGAGTGTGGCGATGTAATGGTGATGCGTAAAGCCGTATTAGCGTTACAGAACGACGGGAATAGTGACGATTCTAACCCTCTGATGATTAATGTCGGAGAATCCGGCACAGCGCTGCGTTTCCTTTGTGGATTGGTAGCGTCGCGCCCTGGACGTCCGGTGGTACTGTCGGGTATGCCCGGTCTACTTCGTCGTCCGTTGGCTGGCCTTGTCGATGCCCTTCGCCTTTGTGGCGCTGAGATTCATTATCTTAAAGAAGAAGGGTATGCTCCCGTTCTAATCCGAGGCAAGGCGCTCGTTGGTGGAGAACTTACGATCGACCCAACGATTTCGTCGCAGTTCATATCCTCGTTGATGATGGTGGCACCCTTGATGGAACAGGGACTGAAACTTCGCTTTGATGCAGAACCTGTATCGCTCCCATATCTCAAGATGACGGCCGAGATGATGCGCCGTAGAGGAGCCGATGTTGATATGCTTCCCCTCGGAGTGGAGGTAGCTCACGGCAGTTATCAACCCGTCCAGGAGACGGTTGAAGGAGACTGGTCGGCAGCCGCTTTCTGGTATGAAGTTGTGGCGTTGACCGCCGGATGGATCTCAGTGAAGGGGCTTCAGATGCCTGAAACGTCTATCCAGGGGGATGCCATTGCCGCAAAGTTCTTTGAGTGTTTAGGTGTAACCACCGAAGAATCGGAGGAGGTTGAGGGGGCTGTAGCTCTCTGTCCGTCGCCCGAGGTTTACGGACGTTTGGACCTCGACCTTACCGATTATCCCGATATGACACCGTCGTTGACGGTGACCTGCTGTATGCTTGGAGTGCCGTTTAAGTTTGTCGGCTTAAAGTCGCTTGCTATCAAGGAATGTGACCGCCTGCACGCTCTGCAAGAGGAGATGGCAAAGGTAGGTTGCATGCTTGAGGAACTCAGCGATTTCGGCCTGGAATGGGACGGAAAACGTAAGCCCATCACCGCGATGCCGATATTTGACCCGCGTGGCGACCATCGCCTGGCTATGGCTTTTGCTCCGATTTCTGCATATATTCCCGGCATAGGGATTCGCGATGTGCAGTCGGTTTATAAGTCATATCCCGAGTATTGGCAGCTGTTGGGTTCGCTCGGCTTTAAGTTTATCGACCCCGATAAGCTCCCCAAATCTGAGGATAAGGAGGCGCAGGAATGATAGTTGCGCTGATCATTCTCGGAGCATTGTTTATAGTGGGGTTCCCGCTCTACTTGATGAACCGTCGCGATGAACGAAAAGCGGCGGCAGAGAATCATGCCGAGCCACAAGTCCCTACATCTGCTGCCACCGCTGCAGGGCCTGCCGTAGCAGCTACTGAAACCGCTTCTGACGTTGATAGTGAGGTTTGTTGCGGTATGCATATCAGCTGTGAGAAAGACTCTCTGCTGGCGGATGTTAGTGATAAAATCGACTACTTCGACGATGAAGAGCTCGACCGCTATGCCGGCCGTGGCGCCGATTCGTATAACGATGATGAAATAGAGGAGTTTAGGGATGTACTTCTAACACTCCTCCCTACAGATATAGCCCCTTGGGCACGCTCTATTCAGCTCCGCGGTATAACGCTTCCCACCGCTGTCCGCGAAGAGCTGCTGATGATTGTCGCCGAGGCTCGAATGGAACAAAATGCTTGAATATCAATTCTTTATTAACGCTTTAATCGGTGTGTTGCTAATCTCGGCAGCTGCCGGTATGATTGGCACATATATCGTGACCCGCAGATTGGTAGCTATTTCCGGAGGCATTACGCATGCCTGCTTCGGAGGGCTCGGCCTGGGGTGTTTCCTCGGCATTAATCCGATGCTCCCGGCCGGACTTTTTGCCGTCGGGTCGGCGCTCGGTGTAGAGCTGTTATCCTCGCGCTATCGTTTGCGTGAGGACTCGGCTATCGCCGTGATATGGGCTGTTGGTATGGCAATTGGAGTGGTGTTTGTGTTCCTTACTCCGGGTTATGTGCCGGAGCTTACCTCCTTCCTTTTCGGTAATATTTTGACGATATCTCGCACCGATTTATGGCTGTTTGCCGGCTACCTTGTGTTGCTAATCGGTTTCTTTATATGGAAATACAAGCAGATAGTAGTCTGCGCATTTGATAGCGATTATGCGCGTGTAAGCCGTCTGCCGGTAAGGTTTATCAACACAGCGATGACGGTGCTGGTAGCGCTTTGTATCGTGCTAACCATCCGTTTGGTTGGGATTATGTTGCTCATGTCGCTGATATCGTTGCCCCAGCTTACCGCCGAAACCTTTGCCCGAAGATTCTCCTCGATGATGCTCCTATCGGTACTGGTTTCTGTAGCTTGTTGTCTTGGGGGCTTGGCGTTGGCAACCGTTGTGGATGTGCCTTGCTCGGCATTGATAGTAGTAGTGATGGCGACGGTGTTTTTCATGTCGCGTTTAATCCGTAAGTTCCGTTAATTTGTTATATTAGAATATAGTAAACATTGGCCCACCGTTGGATAAAAATATTGATAGCCGTGATCCTGGCTCTGCTCGCTGTAGAGTTGGGCATGATAGCTTATGACCGATGGTTTGCCGAGGGGGCGGTTCCTGACCGCAGTCTCTACCCGTCGCGCGGGATTGATATCTCGCATCATAACGGCGATATTAACTTCGACAAGCTGAGCTCTAAGGAGGCTGATGTTGACTTTGTATATATAAAAGCTACCGAAGGCACCGACTTTGTCGACCCGGAATTTATCGGGAATGCCCGCCGCTCAGTGGCTTCAGGCATCCCTACCGGTGCCTATCACTTCTTCCGCTACGACACTGACGGCGAAATGCAGGCGCTAAACTTCCTGCACGCTATGCGTGGACGCGGTTTTAAGCTCCCTCCTGCTATCGACGTGGAGGATTGGGGAAATCCCGACGGCCACGAGAAAGCATTGATTGTAGAGCGCCTGAGGGCCCTTACTGACGCCCTGATGAAGGCAGGCTATACTCCGATTATATATACCAACATCGACGGCTACCACCGTCTGATACGTGGTAATTTCGATAATTTGCCCTTGTGGATATCCTCATTTTCTTATCCACCGCTCGACACCGACCCAGAAAATCGGTGCTGGACGATTTGGCAGTACTCACATCGCGGCGATATCCGCGGCATCTCCTCTCCGACCGATCTTAATGTTATTAACCCCTCCAACCCACTCCTATGATGAACAAAAACAAAATACTGAAAGGTGCCAAACCGGGTGCCGAACGTAACCGCTTTCATGCCGATGTAATAAGGGATTTCCCTGTTGGCCAGGAGGCAAAATTGCTCGAATTCCTGTTCGCTTCGATGCCTGAAAAGAAGCGCACGGCGGTTAAAGAGTTGCTGAAATATAATCAAGTGATGGTTGACGGAGAGGTTACCAGTCAGTTCGACCAGCCGCTCCAGCCGGGTATGACGGTTAGTGTGAACTTCAGTCGTCCGTTCGTAGTGTTCTACAACCGCCGCATTAAGCTCGTTTATGAGGATGACGATATCATCGTTGTCAACAAGGGTTACGGCCTCCTCTCGATGGGTAACGACAAGATTAAGGAGGGCACAGCTTATTCTATCATTCGCGAGTATCTTAAGACAAAAGACCCGCGCAATAAGCTTTTCATCGTCCACCGTCTCGACCAACATACTTCGGGCTTGATGGTCTTTGCCAAGTCGATTGAAGCGAAGGAGAATCTGCAACACAACTGGAACAACATGGTGTTGCGCCGTCAGTATGTTTGTGTTGTCGAAGGGAAGTTGAATCCGCCGGAAGGTGAGGTTAGAGGTTTGCTTGCTGAAAATGCGCAGCACATGGTTTACGTTACCGACGATCCGAAAGTTGGGAAGCCGGCTTTGACTCGCTATTCGACTTTGAGTTCAGCCAACGGTTACACCTTGGTGGAAGTGCAACTCGAAACCGGACGCAAAAATCAGATTCGTGTTCATATGAAGGAACTCGGTCATCCGATTGCCGGCGACCGAAAATATGGAGCGAAGTCGTCGCCGATCAACCGACTTTGTCTGCATGCCCGCACTCTTCGCTTCGTTCATCCGATCACGAAGCAGTTGATGGATTTTTCAACACCGGTTCCAAATTCCTTCCAGTCGATGGTAAAATAAAATCCCGACTTAGAGAAAATCGGCCGAAATCTGTCGAAAAAATGTGGTCAGGCGGTCGATAAATTTAAAATATTCAATTCTCAGACGCTCTAAACGGCGCCAAAACGGCTGCAACGCTTTGAAAAATAGGCTGATAACCTGTTTTAAGCGTTGCGGCTGTTTTTTGTTCAGAAAAATTGAAAATTCTCGACGACGGTTCATTTTTGTGACAATTTTGATGGCTATTGATTTTGGTAAAAAAATTTGCTATCTTTGTAGGTATTTTTGGTTTTTACCGCATGTCAAAAAAAATTCAATGGATGGCCGATGGCGATTTGTCGCTTCCCGCGCTCGATTACGATTTTCTTGAGAATTGGTTAAATAGGGTAGGGGAGAGTCACGACAGATTGCTCGGTTCACTGACATATCTCTTTTGCGATGACGAGAAGATTCTTCAGGTCAACCGGGAGTTTCTTCAGCACGACTACTATACGGATATCATTACCTTCGACTATTGTCGCGGGAAGTTGCTGAGAGGCGACTTGGTGATATCGCTCGACACTGTAGCTTCGAATGCAGAACTGGTTGGCGCTCCGTATGAGCGTGAACTACTGCGAGTTATCGTACATGGAGTGTTACATCTCTGCGGCATCAACGATAAGGGTCCCGGCGAACGCGAAATAATGGAGGCCCATGAGGATGCTGCGCTAAACCTTTATGACTCAATGCTTAACACTTGTAATAACTCATTGTCATGACCTTCGACTATGATGTAATTGTTGTAGGAGCCGGTCATGCCGGCTGTGAAGCGGCCGCTGCTTCGGCAAAACTCGGAGCACGGACTCTTTTGATAACTATCGACCTGAATAAAATTGCCCAAATGAGCTGTAATCCGGCTGTGGGTGGTATTGCTAAAGGTCAGATAGTCAGAGAGATAGATGCGCTTGGTGGTCAAATGGGTATTATCACCGACCGTTCGTCGATTCAGTTTAGAATGTTGAATCGGTCGAAGGGTCCGGCCATGTGGAGCCCGCGTGCTCAATGTGATCGAATGAAGTTCTCCGGAGCTTGGCGCGAGACGTTGGAGCAGACCGAAGGGTTGACGATGTGGCAGGATGATGTGCATGAATTGCTGATTGAAACCGCCGAAGATGGCAGTCGCAAGGTTGCGGGTGTTGTCACTCAGCTCGGTGTTACTTTCCGCGCTAAGACAGTGGTTCTGGCTAACGGAACCTTCCTGAATGGGTTGATGCATATTGGCCGCACACAGATACCTGGAGGGCGCACCGCAGAGCCTGCCAGTGTAGGTTTGTCGCAGCAGTTGCGCGATTTCGGTTTCAATGTTCAGCGCATGAAGACCGGAACACCGGTGCGCATTGATGGCCGTTCGGTGAAGTGGGAACTAACTGTTCCGCAACCCTTGGAGGATGATTTTCATCAATTTTCATACCTTCCCGGGGTAGAGAGAAATTTGAAACGCAGAGAGTGTATGATGGTTTATACCAACCCGCAAACCCATGAGGTTTTGCGTCGAGGGTTGCCTGATTCACCGCTATATAATGGACAGATTCAGAGTATCGGTCCGCGATATTGCCCCTCGATTGAGACTAAAATTGTAACTTTCCCTGACAAGAACGAACATCAATTGTTCCTCGAACCTGAAGGGGAAACCACTACTGAATTTTATCTCAACGGCTTCTCGTCGTCGCTCCCTATCAACATTCAGTTGGAGGCATTGCAGACGATTCCGGCACTGTCGGAGGTGGTTATTTTGCGTCCCGGTTACGCTATCGAGTACGACTTTTTCGACCCCACACAGCTACGTCATACCCTCGAGACCAAGCCTGTCGGTAATCTCTATTTTGCCGGCCAGATTAATGGGACAACGGGCTACGAAGAGGCTGCAGGGCAGGGGTTGATTGCCGGTATCAATGCCGCACTTCGAGCTCTCGACAAGGGTGAGCTCACCCTCGCTCGTGACGAGGCTTATATCGGTGTACTGATTGATGACCTCGTAACGAAAGGCGTTGACGAACCTTACAGAATGTTTACATCGCGTGCGGAGTATCGTATACTCCTACGTCAAGATGATGCCGATATGCGCCTTACGGAGCGTTCTGCCGCGATTGGATTGGCGGATGGTACTCGTCTTCATCTGATGGAAGAGAAGCGCCGTATGCGCGACGATTTGATAGCTTTCTTGGAATGCTTTTCGGTAAAACCGTCGGTGCTGAATCATGCTATTGATTCTTTGTCGGAGGAGCAACTCAAGGCGTTGGGTTGTCCGATCGAGAATGTAGAATTCCCGCATCCTAACGGCTTCCCGATGGCTCCGATTAAGGAGGGTTGTAAGCTCGTTTCGCTGCTGTTGCGTCCGGCATTGTCGCTGAAACTGCTTGCTGCCGTAGTAGAGCCACTGGCTCATGAGCTCGAAAAACTCCCGGAAAATCGTCGAGAGGAGATCATCGAGGCTACAGAGGTGCTGGTGAAATATGGCGGTTATATCAAGCGTGAAGCGCAGCTTGCCGACAAGCTGAAGCGATTGGAGTCGGTGCCGCTTGGTCATCGGTTCGACTATAATGCCATCGAATCGCTCTCGATTGAAGCTCGTCAAAAACTTTCGCGCATCATGCCGGAAAATGTAGGGCAGGCTTCGCGTATCCCGGGTGTTTCCCCCGCTGACATTAATATCCTTCTGTTGCTTTCCGGCAGATAGTCTGACGGACTTTTCAGGAAAGAGGAAGAAGATGAATTGTTTCACGTGGAACACTTTTAATCTCTGAAATTTCAATCAATTAAGATAAAATCAACAAAACATCCAATAACTCTCAAACGATGGAATACATCAAGTCTAAAATCCGCGACGTCTACGACTTCCCGACCAAGGGAATTGTCTTCAAAGACCTCACCACCGTTTTTAAGGACCCTCGTGCTCTCCACATCATCGGCTGGGATCTTTCGCAGCTGTATCGTGATAAAGGGGTAACGAAAGTGGTCGGTATCGAATCACGTGGCTTCATTGGCGGCTCAATCCTCGCCTTCGAACTCGGTGCGGGATTTGTTCCCGTTCGTAAGCCCGGTAAGCTCCCCGCAGACACTCTGCAGATGGCCTACAAGAAAGAATATGGCACCGACGTAATCGAAATTCATCGCGATGCCATCACCGAAGATGACGTAGTTGTGCTTCACGACGACGTGCTGGCTACCGGTGGCACCATGGCAGCAGCTTATGAACTCGTAAAATCGATGAACCCGAAGAAGATCTATATCAACTTTATCATCGAACTTACCGCACTCAACGGACGAGATATCCTCCCCGCTGATGCTGAAGTTACATCGCTGATTAAGTACTAAAAAAGAGTAGGGGCGAAGCGGCAATGTTGGCGAATATGCTTTAAAAATCTTATAAAAATTTAAGAAGTACGCCCCGATGCAATAGAAAAAGAATTATGCCGTTTGTAACTAAACGGCATAATTTTTGTTATGTTTCTAGATAGCCAAAAGAGGAAATTTACAATAGAAAAACCACATAGAATATAGATTCAAGATGGATAAGATGCTAAAAAAGTTGGCACTGGATTACCACCGGGATCCGCGCCCCGGGAAGCTGGAAGTGCTACCTACAAAATCTTACAATAAGCCGGGAGATTTAGCCCTGGCATACTCTCCGGGAGTTGCATATCCCTGCCTCGAAATTAAGGAGGATATTAGCAAAGTATACGACTATACAAACCGCGGAAATTTGGTGGCTGTTATCTCTAATGGAACCGCTGTTTTAGGGCTTGGAGATATCGGTCCGGAGGCAGGAAAACCGGTTATGGAAGGAAAGGGCCTTCTGTTCAAAATCTTCGCCGGAATCGACTGCTATGACATCGAAATTAACGAGAAAGACCCCAAGAAATTTGTCGAAATCGTAAAGGCATTGGCCCCTACATTTGGTGGTATCAACCTTGAAGATATTAAGGCTCCGGAGTGCTTTGAAATCGAAAATCGCCTGAAAGAAGAGCTCGATATTCCCGTTATGCACGACGACCAGCACGGCACCGCCATCATCTCCGCAGCCGCGATGCTCAACGCAATCGAAGTGCAGGGAAAGAAGATTGAAGATATCAAAATGGTAGTAAATGGGGCAGGGGCAGCCGCCATTTCTTGTACACGTTTATACTGCGCTCTGGGTGTACGTCGCGAGAACGTCGTGATGGTAGATTCGAAGGGTGTTTGTCGTGCGGACCGCGCGGATCTCAACGCCCAGAAACGTGAGTTTGCCACCGACCGCGATATCCACACTCTGGCTGATGCAATGCAAGGCGCAGACCTCTTCCTGGGACTCTCAGTGAAGGACGTTGTGAGCTCCGAAATGGTGAAATCAATGGCCGCAAATCCCATCGTTTTCGCCCTCGCAAACCCCGATCCCGAGATCAGCCGCGACCTCGCTTTAGCCTCACGCGACGACCTGATTTATGCTACCGGACGTTCAGATTATCCCAACCAGATCAACAACGTTTTGGGCTTCCCGTTCATCTTCCGCGGCGCGCTCGACTGCGGTGCTACAGCCATCAACGAAGCTATGAAACTCGGTGCTGCGAAGGCTATCGCCGCACTTGCCCATGAACCCGTACCCGAATCGGTGAAGGCTGATTACCCCGAAGAAGACCTTACCTTCGGCCGTAATTATATCCTCCCCAAGGCCACGGACGCGCGTCTGCTTACAGTTGTTCCGCCAGCCATCGTTGAAGCCGCTATGGCCTCCGGAGTAGCCCGCAAACCTATCTCTGATATGGCCTCCTACAAGGCTCATCTCTCGCAGCTTCTCAGCAAATAATCCCCCCGAAATATCCTCTCCAAATCTCTCCATCTTTTCTCGATATTCCCCACATCTCTCCAAAAAAATCCCCCATAAGCAAGCCCGGATAGCCAATGGTTCTCCGGGCTTGTTTTGTCTATTTAGGGCGTAGCGATAGCCGGCGAGCAGAGAGCAGGGCGGTTAGAAAATAGAGTGGGATTAGGAGCCAAAGAGCCCTCCATTGGTGGGCGACATCTGCCAGCGATGCCCCGTTGGAATTGATGCGAACAAACCCCTGAATCCCCCATGTCGATGGGAGTAAATCTCCGAGTAAAAGTAGCCATTTAGGCATGGCATATCGGGGCCACGTCAACCCCGAAAGGAAGAGAAAAGCAACGGAGGTAAACACAACGATTAGGAACGTAGATTCGCGCTCCGTTGCCAAAACCGAGAGGGTCTGGCCCAGCAGTGCCGAGGCTATCAGCATCGGGAAAACGAACAGGAGAGAATCTACAGTAGAGCCCTCCATCGGGAAGTAGAACAGGCGGATTACGATGTGAAGATTATAGAGCGTCAGCGGCAGAAATAGCAGCACGTAGCAAGCCGTTCGGCCTACCACTTGAGCCATCGGTCGCGAAGTAAAATGGTGGCGTTGACGACGAGTGCCGGCCAGCATCACAATCCCTAAAATCATACTTTGCTGGAGAATCAAAATTACGATTCCCGGAATCACAAACGAGGCAAAACCTTGCTGCGTATCGCCGAGCGGAATACTGAAATTTTCAATCGCACCGGAGCTGTTGCCATCGGCTGAAATTGCCGATTCAGCAGCGGCCAATCCGAGTCCGGCAAGGGAGATGGGGCGGAGGTCGACCGATTCGGCAATCTGTAAATCGGCGAGAGAAGCCGACAGTGAGCGGTAGCGAATCAGCAGACTCATCTCGCAAAAAAACGAAATTTCTCCTTGCTCGCCACGCCCGATTTTCCGTGAATAGTCTGCCGGAATTTCAAGTAGGGCATAGCATTTTTTCTCCGCCATCCAGCGCTGAGCTTCCTGCCGATTTGCCGCATAACCACAGATGCTGATTCCCTCCGTAGCGTCGGCTCGGCGGATAAATTCTCGGCTCAACGCCGATCGCGAATTGTCGACAACCGCTACCGGAATTTCCCTTACAACCTCCGGGTTGTAGATTAGCGAATAGATAATAGGATAGACCAATGGTAGCAAAAAGAAGAACGTCATTACCCCGATATCGGAGAAAACGGTCAGCATCTCCTGCCTGAAAACTCGGGCCGAGGCGAAAATCTGTTGCTTAATGGCTGATATATAGCTAATTAGAATCATAAAGCATTGGTAATCAACGAATTACTCTACATAAACCGGTTCCGCCAACCGATTTTTTATTAGAGGGGCAATAAACGTGGCGGCAACCGGGAAACAGAGCAGGGCAATGAAATAGAACCGCCCGTAATAGAGCGCGACGCCGTTGAGCGCTTGGTCGATGTAGATAAGAAAATACCAACGTACCGGGAGCAGATTTGAGAAGATAGCTACACCGCCATACATCGCCTCCGTCGGGAAAGAGAATGCCGCTAACGAGAACGCCAGCACCCCCAGTAGCGAGCATACCGAGAGGCTCAATCGAGGGTTGGGTAGAAGCGCGCAGATAATCGTAGCAAAGCTTTGCGATGCCACAACAAAGAGCAACATCCCAACCCCCATCCAAAGTTCGCTACCGTTCATCGGGAAGTGGTTCCAATGAAATAGCAAGGAATTTATGCCGACACCGATGACCGTAAAAATCGCGGTTTGAGGGAGCAGTTTCCCGAGGAGAGCTGTTGCCAACCGGCCGTTAGCCAAAGTTAGCCATTGGCGCGACGTCGCCTGCTTTATTTCCGACGTTATGGAGAACGCTGTTATCAGCATAATCATCAGCTCCAACAATCCGTAGAGAAACGATGGCGACAGATAGTAGGAATAGTTTAGCCACGGGTTATGTAGTGGGTGAGAGGTGACGACCAATGGTCGCACAACGGTTGCGGCCATTCCGGTTGTGGCTCCTTTGTCGACAAGATCGCTACGGACCAAACTGCCGGATTCGGTTACGGCCATCGTTTTGAACCCCTTCAAAAGGAGCGATCCCGGCACATAAAACGACAAGTTGAAATAGTAAGATAACTGCGGTGCTTCCCCTGAAATCGCGCGCTTCTCGAACCCCTTCGGAATCATAAAAAAGCCATATATTTCGCCGGATGCTACAGCCTGCATCGCTTCGTGATAATCCTCAGGTGTGGCGATAATGTCTACTAATTCCATCGCTGCGAGTGACCGGGTCAGTGCGCGCGACATAGGGGAGTGGTCGAGGTCAACCACCGCGGCCGGCACTTTTCGCGGCAACCCCTGATTGAGCATTGCCACGAAAAACAGCGTCATGATAATCGGCACCACAACCATCCCCACAGGATAAATCTGGCGGGAGCAGAGCCGTCGACATTCGCGACGCATTATGTTTCTTAAGCCGGAAATCATCATTTTGTTTTGCCCGGGGATTGTCTTGTTTCTTAGGTCGGAAATCATCGCAGTAGCACAGTCATTCCGGGACGCAAATCGGGAATATCGCTTAGCGGACGCGCCTTTACTTCGAAAGTTTTCGAATCCCAATCTCCGGTAGTTTTGGTGGCGTGCCAAGTGGCGTATGTGCCGAGATCGCGGATATAGAACACTTCTACCGGAGCCTCAATGTTTAGTGCCGGAATCATGACGGTTTTCTCTCCGCCAATGGCGAAATCTTTCAGATGTTCCTCGCGCACATTGAACGTGACCCATTTGTCGTCGAGGCGGAGCAGATTCATAATCGGGCTACCGATTGAGACCAGTTCGCCAACCTGAGGATAGATAACATCCACCTGCCCCGAGCAGGGCGCTACGAGATATTGATCCTCCAACAACGACTCCACCTCCGCAACGCCCCCTTCAGCCACCGTCACCATCGCCAGGGCCTGGGTTTTATCCTCTGATTGCGCCCCCTGCAAAGCCAACTCATATTGGCTGCGAGCTGCGTCAGCTCCGGCGAGAGCCGCATCATAGGCCGCCTTAGCTTCGTCGCGTTTTTGCTCTGAAACCACCCCCTGCTTAAATAGCGTCTCCAACCGCTCGTAGGTCTTGCAAGAGATTCCAACAGCGGCCTCCGCTTGCTGCCAGAGGTCGTAAGCTGAGCGGATAATTTGTGGGCGAGAGCCGGCGTCTACTTTCCGATTTACAGCTACGGCAGCATCCTCTAATGCACGTGCCTGCATGAGCTTTGCATCGGCCAGTGAGGAATGGATATGCACCAGCGTGTCCCCCTCGTTGACCAAATCCCCCTCGCGGACAAAAAGCTCCACCACACGTCCGGGGAGCTTTCCCGCAATGCGAATCGACGACGCGTCGGCTTCACCTTGCAGAATTTCCGGCGGTTTGTTGACAAACAGAAAACCGATAATAGCTAAAACGGCAAACGCCATCAAGACGCCGCCTAAGGCAAACATTAGTTTGCGATCTTCATTAGATTTTTTCATGATTGGATTTTC
>CAZKYD010000002.1:0-19029 GCA_964556875.1 uncultured Alistipes sp. | reverse complement strand
TCAAACCCTAATCTCCGTGTTAGGATCTTCCTAAAACTTTGGATAAATAGGCGGCGCAGAGGTGCAGGTCGATTAATGCATCGATATTCTCTGACCGTGCCTTGAGCCATGCAGTTTGGGCTGTCATTACATCGGTCGATGTTGTCATCCCCTCGCGAAAAGAGAGAGTGGCGATGCGCAGATTTTCATCTGCCTGCTGAAGATTGGAGCGGGTTGCCATATATGTCTTGACCGCCTCTTGAGCCTTAAACGACGCTTGACTAACCTGTAGGGCTACCATATCTCGAGCGTCCTCTAATCGCAGCGAAGCCACTGCGGCATCCGTTTTTGCTGCCTGGTAGGCATTGTAGTTTCCGCCCCAATGCCATATCGGAATTTTCACCATCACCCCGACCGAGAACGCCCCCTCAAATCGCTGCCGAAACCCGTTAAACATCGAAGGATTCATCATCGAATAGCTACCTACAAGGGCTACATTTGGAAGCATATCTGCCATCTTCACCTTGGATTCAAGTCGGGCTACTTTCTCTGCTAACGCCAGGGCGGAGATATCCTGACGGGCGGCATACACAGCGTCCATATCGTAGTTGTCGAAAAGTCCCACATTCGGGAGCGACTCCAGCGATCCGCTGTCGCCGGGCTCAATCTCCGCCTCCGGAGGCAATCCGCAAAGCTGAGCGAGGGCCATACGACTTAATTGAAGCCCATTCTCCACCTTCGTCAAGTCGACGCTCGCCTGATTGAACTGCACATCTACGTTCAGCATATCGCTCTTCGTGGCCAACCCTTGTCGATGCAATAGGTCGACATCGCGGCGCAGCGAGTCGAGCAGACCGAGATAACTTTCTGCTAACAGATGCTTCGCCTTTAGCGAGACGACGGTCCAGTAAGCCCCATCAACGGCGTAGACGATATCCTGCGCCTCCTGAGCAGACAGTTTTCCGGCAATATCCTCGGCCAGTGTTGCGATTTTATTCAGCGCAATAATCTTACCTCCCATATAGAGCGGTTGAGTCAAGGTTACCGCACCGAAGAAAACATTGTGGATATCAAACTCTATCGAGAGATGAATCGGCAGTAGACGCCCCTCATAGGTGAGTTCCAAGTTCTTTTGGTTGTAGAAATATCCGCTGGTAAGGTCGAGAGTCGGGAGGAAAGCTGCCGCTGCCTGTCGCTTTTGGAAAGTAGCTTTGCGCTGCTGTTCGCGGCGAATTAGGAGCTCTTTGTTGTTTTGCAGGGCCATGCGGCGACAACTGTCGAGCGTTAGAATCTCGGCATTGACCGATTGTAAGCCTAAAGCTAAGAGGGTGAGGGAGAGAATTTTGGTTATCATTCGAATAATGGTTATGCTACACCTGTTTTGCGATATTAACAACCGAATCTATGCAAGAGTTGCTTAAAAACAGGGAATTTCTTTGCCAAAAGAAAAAAAAGTTGTAACTTTGCAGCGGGTAAGTCCTACACGACCAGCTCCCCCCGAACTCCGTCAGGTCTTGATCGAAGCAGCGGTAGGGGGTTGTAGCGGTGCGATGTAGTAAGCTTACCCTTTTTTTATGTAATTTGTGTATCGTTTGGAGTGCTTTGAAGGACATCTCAGTCCTACAAAGCCTTTTTCATTAAGGAGCATAAAGTAGGGGCAAATTGGCAACTTTTTTAGTTGAAAATCCTCAATAATAGCCTTTTTGTTGAAATAAATGAGAATTTTTGTGCAATAAGGGCTGATTTTCAACATTGTTTTTGTAATTTTGCCCCGCATTTTATACCCTTTTCTAAAAATAATCCTATGTCGAAGAATCTTGTAATCGTAGAGTCGCCTGCCAAAGCGAAGACTATCGGAAAATTCCTTGGACCTGATTTCAAGGTGATGTCAAGTTACGGCCATATTCGCGACTTGAAGAAGAAGAATTTCAGCATAGATGTTGACAACAGCTTCGAACCCGTCTATGAAATCCCTGAAGATAAGAAAGCGTTGGTTGCTGAGCTGAAAAAAAGTGCGAAAGAAGCTGAGACCGTATGGCTCGCATCCGATGAGGACCGCGAGGGAGAAGCTATCGCATGGCATCTTTTTGAGGTCTTAAAGCTGAAACCCGAGCACACTCGCCGCATTGTCTTCCATGAAATTACCAAGAACGCGATTCTCCACGCTATCGAAAATCCCCGCGATATAGACTTGAACCTCGTAGATGCGCAGCAGGCACGCCGTGTGCTCGACCGTATTGTAGGTTTCGAACTGTCGCCCGTGCTGTGGAAGAAAATCAAGCCGGCGCTTTCGGCCGGACGTGTTCAGTCGGTAGCCGTAACGCTCATCATGGAGCGCGAAAATGAAATTAAAAACTTCACTCCCGAAGAATATTATCGCGTAACCGCCGGATTCACCTTGCCTACCGGTGAGACGGTAACCGGAGTGCTTGCCAACCGTGTTGCCGGCCGTGACGAGGCAGAAAAGTTGCTTAATTCAGCCGCTAACGACCGATTTGAAGTGACCGGTGTGAACGTTCATCCCGTCAAGAAATCGCCGGCGCCTCCATTTACCACCTCTACCCTCCAGCAGGAAGCCGCTCGCAAACTCGGCTTCACCGTTTCGCAGACAATGATGATTGCCCAGAAGCTTTACGAAGCCGGACATATCACCTACATGCGTACCGACTCGCTCAACCTTAGCCAACTTGCGCTCAACACCATCAAAGACGAAATCACCGCTACGATGGGCGAGCAATATCTCAAGTTGCGCCAATATCATACCTCGTCGCGTGGCGCTCAGGAAGCTCACGAAGCCATCCGTCCCACCTACGTCAACAAGCAGACTATCGAAGGTACACCTCAGGAAAAACGCCTGTATGCACTGATTTGGAAACGTGCCGTAGCATCGCAAATGGCCGACGCCGAAATGGAGAAAACCACCGTTGAAATCTCTGCAAAAGAGAGCGGTGCGCGTTTCTCGGTTACCGGTGAAGTTGTTCGCTTCGACGGTTTCTTGAAAGTCTACATGGAAGGTCACGACGACGACACCACCGGCGACGATCTCTCTGACCAAGGCCTACTCCCCCATTTCAACAACGGCATGGCGCTGACCCTGGGAGACATGACCGCCACAGAGCGCTTCACCCAGCAGCCGCCGCGCTACACCGAAGCTTCGCTCGTGAAGAAAATGGAAGAACTCGGCATCGGCCGTCCGTCGACCTACGCGCCTACCATCTCTACCATCCAGCAGCGCGGCTATGTAGAGAAGGGTGAAAAAGAGGGCACAGAGCGTTCCTACGAAGTTCTCACCCTTTCAAAAGGGAAAATCGCCCATCGCACCCGCACCGAAACTATCGGTTCGGAGAAGGGAAAACTCGTTCCGACCGATGTCGGCGAAGTTGTAAATGAGTTCCTGACGGAATATTTCCCCGCAATTCTCGATTATAATTTCACAGCCCAGGTAGAAGAAAAATTCGACCAGATAGCCGAAGGAAAGCTCCCCTGGCATAACGAAATAAAGACATTCTACGACGATTTCCACCCCGGCGTTGACGCCGCCATGAATATGCGCCTCGAGCGCAAGGTTGGTGAGCGAGTGCTCGGTAATGATCCCAAAACCGGGAAACCCGTGTCGGTGAAAATCGGTCGCTACGGCCCGATGATTCAGCTCGGCGATGGCGAAGGGGAAGAGAAACCCCAGTTTGCATCCTTGCTGAAAGGACAAAGTGTAAGTTCTATCACCCTCGAAGAAGCGCTGAAACTCTTCGAATTCCCCCGCCATATCGGCGAATATGAGGGGGCAGATCTTACGGTTGCCATCGGTCGCTTTGGCCCGTATATCAAGTTCGACGGCAAGTTCGTCTCTATCCCGAAGGAGCTGTCGCCCTCGCAGATTACCGCCGAAGAGGCTATCCAGCTGATTGAGGCTAAACGCAAAGAGGAAGCCAACCGCTTGGTAAAGAGCTTCGATGAAGACCCCTCGGTGCAGATTCTCAACGGCCGTTATGGAATCTATATCGCTTGCGATAAAACAAACTACAAAATACCGAAAACCGTTGCCGATCCGGCAAACTTGACTTTAGAGCAGTGTCGCGAGATTATCGCGTCGCAAGACTCCAAGCCACGCCGCCCGGCAACTCGCCGAAAGAAGGCATAAGAATGATTGATTTTACCCCACTGAGCAGGCCTTTCTTAGAGCATATCTACAACGCTGAGGAGAAGGCCAGACAAGATGTTGAACGTAGCCAAAAGGCTACGCTCCATAAGATATTGCTCAATTGCGGTAAAACAGCATATAGAAACGTGCCTGCAACGGTCGGTTATGCCGACTTCTGTGAGGCTGTTTCCCCAGGAAGATACGAGTATTATGCCTCGGTTATCGAGCGGATGGTTCATGGCGAAGCTGATTTGCTGGTCCCGGGCGTGTGCCGCCGATATGCACAATCGTCGGGCACCTCCGACGGCAAAAGCAAATATATTCCGCTGCCGGGCACTTCCCTGCAGGGGAATCACTATGCCGGAGCGTCTTACTCCTTAGCGTCGTATCTCCACTACTACCCCGACAGCCATCTATTTGGCGGGAAAAGTTTCATCCTTGGAGGCAGTTTTGCCAACGAAGTTGAGGGGCTACCCCAAGGGGTAAAAGTCGGCGACCTGTCGGCCTCGCTAATCGACAATATCAATCCTGTAGTGAACCTCTTCAGGGTGCCGTCGAAGTCGGTAGCGCTGATGTCTGACTGGACCGAGAAACTGCCGGCCTTAATCAAGGCCTCGGCAACGGCCGATGTCCGTACCCTATCGGGGGTGCCGTCATGGTTTTTGGCGGTGCTGAAGGGGGTACTGGAATATACCGGAGCAACCGAAATCCATCAGGTATGGCCCAATCTCGAACTGTTTTTCCATGGCGGAATAGCGTTCGGGCCGTATCGCGAACAATATAACCGCATAATCGATCCCTCGCGGATGCGCTATTGGGAAAACTATAACGCTTCTGAAGGGTTCTTTGCCGTGCAGTTAAATCCCGACACCTCGGAAATGGGGCTGCTGATGAACGCTGAGATTTTCTACGAATTCCGAGATATCTCGCGCGAGGATGCGAAGCCCGTTCCGGCATGGGAAGTCACTCCCGGCACCGATTATGAGCTGATAATCACCGGGATGAACGGCCTATGGCGCTATCGAATCGGCGACACCGTTAGAGTCTGCTCTACCAACCCGCTGACTATCGTAATCTCCGGGCGCACAAAATGCTATATCAACGCCTTTGGCGAAGAGTTGATGGTGCATAACGCTGAAGCGGCGATGGCGCGCACGGAAGCCGCTACAGGCGCCGAAGTGGCCGACTATACCGCCGCTCCGGTTTATGCCGGCGACCATTCGCGAGGCCGTCATCAGTGGCTTATCGAGTTTTCAAAGCAGCCCTCATGCTCGCTTGAGGAGTTTGGCGCGAAGCTCGATAGCGAATTGCAGAAGGAAAATTCCGACTACCAAGCCAAGCGCTCCGGAGGGATTTTCCTCGACCCGCCTCAAATCACCCTTGCTTCGGCAGGGCTGTTTAATCGCTGGTTGGCAGCTACCGGGAAACTTGGCGGACAGCGAAAGGTGCCTCGCCTTTCAAACGACCGCAAGCTCATCGAGCGAATGTTGGAAATGAATCAATAAATCGTTAACTATAAACGCAAAATATAAAGCTATGACAATAGGGAAAGCGCTGAAAAGCCTAATGCTTGTAGCCGTGGCCTCCGGGGCGATTTTCGCCGAAGCGGCTCCGGCAAAGATGCGTCGAGCACCGTCTACTCCGAAGTATGTATTCTTCTTCATCGGAGATGGTATGGGGTTCAACCATGTACTTAATGCACAACATTTTAGCAACAAAGTGCTTGGCAACGATACAACCCTTACGATGCTGAACTTCCCTGTCAGCTCAATGGCGCGCACCCATTCGGCATCCTCCCCTGTTACCGACTCTGCCGCTGCCGGTACCGCTCTTGCAACCGGGTCCAAGACCCGCAACAATATGCTCGGCATGAATGCCGACACCATCCCGGTAACCTCCTTCGCAAAGTCGTTATTTGACCAAGGCTGGGGCGTTGGCTTGATTACTACCGTAGCAATCGACGATGCCACTCCAGGCGCGTTCTACGCCCATGTGCCCTCGCGCAGCGATTATATGACCGTCGGACGTCAGCTTGCCGAATCGGGCTATCAGTTTGCCGCCGGCTCAGGGCTTCGTGCCGCTCGCGATAAGGAAGGCAAGCGCACCGACCTGTTAGACTATTTCGCCGAGCAGGGTGTTACGGTTTCTTATGGCCTTGACGGCCTGAAGACTGAAGCCGACCGAATGTTAGTGCTCAGCACCGACACCGTAATGACCTGGAACGTAGGCTATACCGTTGACTCCATTCCCGGCGCATTGACCCTTCCGGCAATGACCGCTGCCGGTATCCGCCAGATGCAACGCGTATCTCCCGACCATTTCTTCATGATGATTGAAGGGGGAAATATCGACCATGCCGGCCATGCCAACGATGGCGGTGCTATCGTGCGCGAAGTGCTGAATTTCGATGAGTCGATAGCGCTGGCTTATCAGTTCTACGAAGAACACCCCTTAGAGACACTCATCATCGTCACCGCCGACCATGAAACCGGCGGAATGTCGATCGGAACCACTACCACCGGCTATAACGTAGTGCCTGCGGTAGCAAGGGCTCAGAAAGTGTCGAAAGAGCAGTTTAGCGAATATGTGAAGCGCCTTGCTCGCGACCGTCGCGTTTATCATTGGGCTGATATGGAGCAATATCTCCGCGAAAATCTCGGTTTCTGGGACGCCGTTAAAATCTCCGACGAAGAGACCGGCGAACTTGCCCAGATGTTCGACGATATGATGTCGGGTCGCAACTCGGCTCCCGATCAGGAAACCCTTTATGCCACCTTCAACGGCTTCGCAAAGCGTGTGTTCGAGCTCCTGAACGATAAATCAGGCTTCGGATTTACCACGACGAAACACACCGGCGCGATGGTGCCTGTCTTCGCTATCGGCGTTGGCGCTGAGCGCTTCAACGGCGTTAACGACAACACCGACATTCCCCGTAAAATCTACTCTATTATCCAAGGCGACGATCAGCCTTGGGAAAAATAATTGACCCACCAGCAAACACGTCCTGATGCGTAAACTCGTAATAATATTATCGTTAATTTTGGCCACAGTGGGAATCACTAAGGCCGTTGATATCCGTGCTGTAGAAGTTGATGTAACAAGAAATCCCGCCCATTATCGCGAGCTTCTTGATCGCTTCGTTGCAGCTGACACTACCTTGACCTCCGACGAGATGGCAACCGTTTATTTCGGGTTTGCCTTCTCCCCCTCATATGAGCCTCGCGATACATTCCCCGAAATCCGTGCCGCCTACGATCGTGAAGACTTTGAGGAGGTAGCACGCCTGGTTGGTCCGGCGCTGGAATTGAATCCCGTATCGCTCGACCTGTCGATTTTTGCGCTGGCCGTTTACGACCGCGGTATTGGTGAAACTCCCGGTGCAAATGCTCTGAAAATGGCTATCCGTGCCGATTATATAGCAACCGCCATCCTGGAAAGCGGTCGCGGCACAATGGCTCATTCCCCCTTCTACGTGATCTGTGATGCCGATCGCCGACGCCTACTATCAAACGTAATTGGCGTTGGAGAAATCCTCGGAGAAGACCGTGTTGGCGACTGCGAAGCTATTAAGTTTCAGTTCCCGAACAATTCTCGCCAGCATATCCTCTACTTCAACAACACTCTTGAAGAGCAATTCTTAAAGACGCATTAATTGCGTTGGATTGTTTCACCATCTAATCCCCCCTCTTCTCTATGGCTGAAAACAAATGGACCGAGATAGAACATCTTCCCGAATGGGACGAAGAGTTCTACGATGTATACACAGCGAAGAAATACGGCAAGTGGTTGATGCTTAAGACCCTCAAGCCGGAGCTGCGCGACGACCCTCACTATCGCGAAATGATAGAGAAGGAATTCGACGTGCGCTACAACCTTTGCCACCCGAATATCGTTATGATTAATGATTTCGAGGAGGTGCCGGGCCTGGGGATGTGTATCATTACCGACGACGTCTATGGCGACTCTCTGCGCAAGTTGATTGAAAAGGGAGAAGTGACCGAGGATATCCTCGATAAGATAGTATGCCAGCTCCCCGAAGCTATCGCATATATCCAGAAGAACCATATCCTTCACCATCCTATCCGCCCCGAAACAATCATCTTTACGGAGAATATTCGCAACTTGAAGCTTATCGACGTAGGCTTTGACCAGCGCGAGCATCTCACCCCGACAGATGCCTCGGAGGATATCAAAAACTATGGTTTGGTACTTCAGCAGACCTTGGCAGCAATGCAGAATCCCCCTGCAAAGTATCAGAAAGTTGTAGACCGTTGCCTCGGAAAAGATAACAAGCGCTATCGCGACGTGCAGGACATGAAAATGGGCCTTGCCGGCGACTCCAATGCGCGCCTCTATATGACTATCATCATCTTCCTTGCGCTGATGACGATAATTCTCGGGTGGCTCTGTTGGGCCGCACCCTCCCTCTAACTTAACCATTAAAAAGAACTTACCTCAAAAATGAGCGTAGAAATTCGTGCTATAAAGCCTACAAAAAAAGAACTTAAGAAATTCGTAACCTTCGGTATCGACCTGTATGACGGCAATGATTATTTCGTTCCCCCACTGGTCACCGATGATATCAATACGCTCTCTCCGGATGTGAATCCGGCGTTTGATTTCTGCGAATGTCAATGCTTTATGGCTTACCGCGACGGTAAGCCCGTTGGACGTATCGCCGGTATTATTAACCGTGTGGTAAACCGCCGCACCGAGAAGGCTACCCTTCGCTTCGGCTTCGTTGATTTTATCGACGATAGCGAAGTTGTAGATGCCCTGTTTAAGGCGTGCTCCGATTGGGGGCGCCAGAAGGGTATGACCGAAATGGTAGGCCCGATGGGATTCACCGACTTAGATTATGAGGGGATGCTCACAGAGGGTTATGAGGAGCTGAGCACGATGGCCACCATCTATAACTACCCCTATTATCCCGACCATATGAAGCGCATGGGCTTCACCCCCGAAGCCGAATGGGTTGAAATGGCCATTCAGATTCCTGATGGAATCCCCGAAAAGCATGCCAGAATTGCGAAGATGGTGCAGCAGCGCAACAATCTGCAGGTGCTGAAATTCACCTCTCGCAAGAAGCTCAAGGAGCAGTATGGTCGCAAGCTGTTCAATCTTATCAACGAGGCGTATGATGGCCTTTACGGCTATTCTCCGCTGTCGCCGCGCCAGATTGAATATTATATCGACATGTATCTCGGCATCCTCAATCTCGAGTATGTAACCGTGGTAGTTGATAGCGAAGACAATCTGATTGCCTTAGGAATTTCGATTCAGTCATTCTCACGCGCGCTGCAGAAGTGTCGTGGCCGCCTGTTCCCCAACGGATGGTGGCATCTGCTGAAGACCCTGAAGGGGGGCTCTGATATCGTCGACCTGCTGTTGATAGCCGTTAAACCAGAGTATCAGAATAAGGGAGTAAACGCATTGATTTTTACCGACCTTATCCCTTACTATATCAAGAACGGTGTGAAATATGCCGAAACCAACCCCGAATTGGCTGTTAACGAAAAGGTTCGTAGCCAGTGGGAATACTTCGAAACACGCCTTCACAAGCGCCGTTGTGCCTTCAAAAAATCCCTGTAATAGAAACGTGGAGAGCCTTATGTAAGCGATTTCGCGATAAGGCTCTCACGCTGCTTAAAACTCCTCAACACTGCTTAATAGAATGTTGCCTAATTTCTTTCAGCCGGGCGGCCGTGAGGCCGGTTGTGATGAGGCTGGGCGTGGATGCCTTGCCGGTCCCGTTGTGGCCGCAGCCGTGATTCTCCCTGACGATTTCCATCATCCCTGGCTGAACGATTCTAAGCAGGTAAGTGAGGCGCATCGTGAGGCGTTGCGCCCGATTATCGAGAAGGAGGCTATTGCGTGGGGCGTTGGCATCTGTTCGCCGGAGGAAATCGATAAAATGAACATCCTGCGCGCATCTATCACCGCGATGCACCGTGCGCTCGACCAATTGAGCGTGCGCCCCGAGAGTATCATCGTGGATGGCAATAAGTTTTATGCCTATGGCGATATCCCCTTCCAGACCTTTGTAAAGGGGGATGGCCGCTTCGGCAACATCGCTGCAGCGTCAATCCTGGCTAAAACTCATCGAGATGAAATTATGCGCTCGCTCCATGACGAATATCCACAGTATAATTGGGCCGGGAATAAAGGTTATCCAACTACCGACCATCGTGAGGCTATCGCAAAATTTGGTGTTACCCCTTATCATCGCATGACTTTCCGTCTGCTCCCCCCGGAACAGTTAAGCCTATTCTAAGCTGTTATTTTTATTCTTTGCTATTTTTATATCCTTTCAGGCTATTCCCCGCCCTTTCGAAGCCCGGCTTATAGCGTAACGCGCTTTGTCAGCGAGCCGGCGCGCAAGATGAAAATCCCCTTTGAATTTAGCTTTAAGCGATGCAGGCCGGCCGGCACTGTGTCTTGATGGATCTGCTGGCCGAGAATCGAGAAAAGCTTCACATTTACAGGTTTCTGCGACCAAATATAGATATATCCGTCACGCACAACCACTTCCGTAGCCCCTTCCATGTCGAACGACTGCACAATCTCCTGGCGGGGAGAAGAAACCTCTTCCCAGGCAGGGGGAGCGGCAACGACTGCCGATACAGCCATTGTCAATGCGATTACTATGCTAACGAGACGTCGGGGCATTTCTTTATTTCGACCCACAAAATTATCAAAAGTTTAACTAATCGCCAAATTAACAAGCGAGTTTGTTTACAGATAATTACAACCCGTAGAGGAATAATCCCGCTGAGACTTAGGTAATTAACATTATTTAACTCTAAGCAAAGCAAGATTACACAAAAAAATAATGCTTGTGTTAAAGCTTTTTAATAAATTTGCGCCTGATTCTAATGAGTTTCTTATAGAATAGTAGCGCCTTAAGTATACCGGAAGAACCTTTAACGCGATATTTCGGACACAAAGCAATACGATTCCTGATGTTATGCGAAGTGAAAAATGCCATGACACTCCAACTCTGAAATTAAGAATCATTATCACTATATAGAGAGACCTGAAAAATCATTAATTTCAAATTATCCTTAAATGAAACATTCACAAACAGGAATCGCCAAGAAATTCCTATTTCTTATGGTGGGACTGCTGATGGCCATTGGTGTCAACGCGCAGTCGATTACCGTGAGCGGTACGGTCACCGATCCCCAAGGTGAACCGCTTATCGGTGCCAGCGTGCTCGCTGAAGGAACAACTACCGGTGCGTCTACCGATATCGACGGTAACTACACCATCAAGGTTGCTTCGACCGGTGCGCTCGTCGTTTCATACGTGGGTTATGATACACAGCGTATCCCCGTTGAAGGACGTACTACCATTAACGTAAGCATGCAGGAAAACTCCGTTATGCTTAATGAAGTTGTAGCTATCGGTTACGGTACTGTTAAAAAGCAGGACGCTACCGGTTCAGTAGCTATCGTAAAACCCGACGAAATTGACGCCGGTCTTGCAACCTCAGTTCAAGACATGCTCGTTGGTCAGACCCCGGGTGTTGTTGTAACAACCGAAGGTGGCCCTTCAGGCGCTGCTACCATCCGTATCCGTGGTGGTGCTTCTTTGTCTGCTACCAACGACCCTCTGATCGTGCTTGATGGTGTGCCTCTGAGCTCAGATACCCCTCTGGGTATGGGTTCTCCTCTTGCCATGATCAACCCCGAATCAATCGAATCAATGACAGTGCTGAAGGATGCTTCTGCAACCGCCATCTACGGTTCACGTGCATCTAACGGTGTGATCATTATCACCACCAAGAAAGGTTCTGCAGGCAAGCCTAAAGTAACCTTTACAGCCAACATGTATATCGATAACGCTCGCAAGCTCAACAGCGTGCTCGGCGCAGGCGATTTCCGTCAGTTGGTTTATAACAAATTTGGTGAAAACTCAACAGCAGCCAGCTACCTTGGCAACACCTCTACAAACTGGCAGGACGAAATCTTCCGTACCTCAGTTAGCTCAGACTACGCTCTGGCTATCTCCGGTACTGCAGGTGTACTTCCCTACCGTGTAGACGTTTCTTACACCAATAGCAATGGTATCATCGAAAAGTCTGACATGGACCGTGCTACCGTAGGTATCTCTCTGTCGCCTCGCTTCTTCCAGGATCACCTGTCAATCAACGCTAAGGCAAAGGGCTACTACGTACACAACAATTGGGCACAGACCGGCGCTATCAGCCAGGCTGTTTCTTACAACCCGACCATCCCCGTTCGTACATTCGAATCAATCACAGGCGGTACAGCTGCAGGTGACTATGCATACCTCTTCAATGGTTACACCGAACCCTACACCGTAACCGGTGGTTCTGCTAACCTTGAAAACAACGCTACCTACAACCCCGTAGCAACCATCAACCAAACAAAGAACTACTCAAACGTTTATCGTTCGAACGGTAACATCCAGTTTGACTACTCTTTCCATTTCCTCCCCGAACTCCACGCCAACTTGAACTTAGGTTACGACGTATCTAAGTCTGACAACTACTATTCAGTAGAAGGCAACTCTCACATGGCTTGGAAGGACCACAACAACTACGGTGGTGGTTATACAAACCACGAATATGAATTCCGTAGCAACACCCTGTTGGAATTCTACCTCAATTACAAGAAAGAATTCGAAGCTATCAAGTCTATGTTAGACGCTACTGCCGGTTACACCTGGTCGCGCGACGCCGCTAACGGATGGAACGACGGTGCTAGCTCTAACGCCGGTATTACAACTACCCCCGGCCTTACAACTGCTACAGTTAACCCCGCCGGTGGTTATATCCTGAACTACACCGAAGGCACAGCTGCCGGTTCGTTCTTCCAGAAAGATGATGTTGACGAAAGTGGCAACTACCACTGGAAAAACCACCTCCAGTTGCTCTCATTCTTCGGCCGTGTTAACTACACATTCAAAGAACGCTACCTGTTGACCGCTACCGTCCGCGGCGATGCTACTTCTCGCTTCTCTAAGGAGAACCGTTGGGGCGTATTCCCCGCAGTTGCTTTAGGTTGGCGTATCGACCAGGAAGGCTTCATGAAGGGCGCTACAACTTGGCTCTCCGACTTAAAGCTCCGTGCAGGTTGGGGTGAAACCGGTCAGCAGGCCGTAGGTTCTACTAACAACTACACTGCAACTTATACTCCCTCACAGCCCGGTTCTTACTACACCAACGGTGCAGGTGGCTGGCTGATTCCTTACTTCCCCGACGGTTTGAACCCCGATCTTAAGTGGGAAACTACAACAACCTGGAACGTAGGTATCGACTACGGCTTCCTCAACAACCGCATCACCGGTAGCGTCGAAGCTTATCTCCGCAATACCCGCGACCTCCTTTCTACCGTGCCTGTAGCTGCCGGTGCTTCTACCGTTAACTACCTCCCGCAGAACATCGGTAAGATGCGCAACTATGGTGTTGAATTCAATATCGTTGCAAAACCCGTTGTTACTAACGACTTCACTTGGACCCTTTCATACAACGTAGGTTGGAACCACAATGAAATCACCGACCTCAACGGCCTTACCTTCGGCGTTGGTGGTGGTATCGGTGGTACAGGTGGTAACTGTATGATTCAGGCTGAGGGCTATCCCGCCTACTCATTCAACCTCTACCAGCAGGTTTACGACGCTGACGGCAACCCCGTTGAAGGCGCTTACGTTGACCAGAACGGCGACGGTGTGATCGACTCTCACGACCTCGTTATCAACCACTCGAAAGATCCTAAGGTAACAATGACCTTCGGTTCGAACTTCCGCTACAAACAGTGGGACTTCGGATTCTCTCTGCGTGCATCAATCGGCAACTACGTTTACGCACAGGCTCTCCGTGGCGGTTCAGACATCTCCGGTCTCTTCCGTAACAACCAGCTTTCAAACGTATTCGATACAGACTATTACTTCACCACCGACCAGTCATTCTCTGACTACTGGGTACGCAACGCATCCTTCCTCCGCTGCGATAACATCACTGTTGGTTACACCTTCGAAAACCTCCTCAACGACAAGCTTCGTCTGCGCGTCTTCGCCGGTGTTCAGAACCCCTTCGTTATCACAAAGTACAAGGGTCTCGATCCCGAAGTTTCCAGCGGTGTTGACGGCGAAGTTTATCCCCGTGCAACAACATGGTCGCTCGGCGTAGTAGCAAACTTCTAATCAATAGCCAAGTTTGAATCTTAAAATTGAACCTACAATGAACTTAAAGAAATATTTACTGCTTGGTGGCGTAGCCCTCGGTATGGGAATGACCTCTTGTGTAGGCGACCTTGACCTAGAGCCGAACGACCCCAACTTGGTCGACACAAGCGACCCCAACTTTAAGGCCAACTCCTTGGCTATCTGCTACTCCGGTATCGCAGTCAGCGGTATCTACGGTGCAAGTAGCTCTTATGTATCCGGTCTGGATGCCGGTACATCGGCCTACTTCCGAATGCTCTTCACCCTGAATGAGTTCTGTACCGACGAATGTATCTGGATTTGGTCAGATGCAGGTGTGCCTGATATCACAGCTTGTACATGGTCAGCCAGCAACGGTCTGCTCGAAGGTTGCTACTATCGTCTGCTCGGCCATATCGCCATCTGTAACCAGTTCCTTACCAACACTAAGGACGATACTGATGCAGAGACACAGGAAATGCGTGCTGAAGCTCGTGTGCTCCGCGCTTACTCCTACTACAATATGCTCGACCTCTTCGGCCAGTCATCATTCATCACCGAAGATTATGAAGCCGGAGCTAATCCTACACAGATTTCTCGCGCCGAGCTCTTCGCATGGGTTGAAAGCGAACTTAAGGACATCGTTGACAACAAGCTCATCAGCGAAAACCCCGTTTACGGCCGTGTAGGTCTCGACGGTGCTGAAGGTCTGTTGGCTCGTCTGTATCTCAACGCAGAAGTGTTCTCCGGCACAGCTCGTTGGCAGGATTGCCAGACCCGCTGCTCAAACATCATCAAGCGTCACCAGGGTGGCGGTTTCCAGGGCTCCGGTCTTGCTAACCACTATCTCTACCTCTTCGCTCGCGACAATGATGCTTACATGCCCGGCGGTTCAAACTCTGCTGAAAACGAAATCCTCTTCGGTATCGCTTACGACTCTGACATGACTCAGAGCTACGGTGGTCCGTCGTTCGTAATCTCTTCAACCATCTCTAACACCCACTACATCCCCCGTCAGGATTATGGCTGCTCTTCAGAATGGTCATGTCTGCGTGGTTGCAAGGAACTTGCAGAACGCTTCTACAACGCTCCTAACGACGTTCGTAAGAGCCTCTGGCTTGCCGGCGTTTATCCCGCAGGTTCTAACGACACCGAAAGCTGGGACGAAGAAGACTACTCAGATGAATTCCACGACTTTACCGGCGCCTGGGCAACCACCGGCGGTAACGCAATCATCAAATTTACAGGCCGCACACGTAACGCAGCAGCCGATGGCGGTTGGTCAACCGACTTCCCCGTTACCGCATTTGCTACTACCGACCAGCCTGTTATCCGTCTGGCAGATATCTATCTGATGTACACCGAATGTTTCATCAATGGTGGTGTTGGCGAACGTCAAACCGCTCTTGACTACATCAACCTCGTACGTGCTCGCGCCGGAATCTCCGCTCTCGGTTCCTCCGACCTGACAAAGAAGAACTTGATGGACGAACGTTCACGTGAACTTTACCTCGAAATGACTCGTCGTACCGACCTCGTTCGTAACGGTATGTTCGTAGGCGCTTCGCAGACTACATGGCAGTATAAGGGCAACATCAACAACAATGCCGGTACACGTATCGACAGCAAGTATGCTCTCTATCCCATCCCGACTGCCGTTCTTAACGCACAGCCCGAATTCAACCAGAATACAGGCTACTAATAACAAATTCATAATATCAGAACTTTCATCAAATGAAAAAGATATTTTTAATGTTTGCTGTCGCCGCTGTTGCGCTTGGATTCTCAAGCTGTAAGGAGACATGGGAAGATAACCCCGTAGTTAAGACCCACGATGGCGTGGCGACCGCAAGCTTCCTCAACAACCCGGTGATGCAGGATCAGCCGATTATGCTGACCGAGGATAACCAGGATGGTAACTTCCACCTCACTTGCTCACAGCCCGATTTCGGTTATGCAGCTGTTGCAACCTACAAAGTACAGGTTTCGCTTACCGAAGACTTTGCTAACTATGAGGAAATCGACCAAGCTTTCTATGACTGCTCTCAGGTAAACCCGATGAACTCGGATGTTGCTGCCGCTCTTGAAAAGCTCTCAGGCGTTAAAACCGAAGCAGATCTTCCTCTTTCTTACCAGAAACTCTACATGCGTTTGCGCGCTTACATCGAACAGACCGAGTCGAATACAACTTATCTGTCGAACGTAGTAAGCTTCAGCGCCGTTTCATGTGATTATCTCGCAATCTGGGTATCTGACGTTCCCGCTAACATGTACCTCCGTGGTGGCATGAACGATTGGGGTGCTTCTGAAGCATACCAGTTCGTAACCGGTCCGGACGAAAATACTTGGGTAGTTTACAATGTAACCATCCCCGGCGGAATTGAATTCAAGGTAGCTGATGCTACATGGGGTTCAATCAACCTCGGTAGCGGTGATGACTGGAATGTTTATCCCGGCGTACCTTACGAACTGAGTGGTGGCGACAGCCCCGGCAACCTCTACATGACTGAAGACTTTACCGGTAAAGCTCACCTGAGCCTCACTAAGGGCGTTTACACACTTACCCTCGATCCCGCTAACTAATCCCGATTTCTCCACACCATATCTTTGCCCCGCAATGCGCAGGGCAAAGATTGGAAAAAACTTAAAACTTCATTTTTAAGACACAATGAAAAAACTTAGCATATTCCTGCTGGGCGCTCTCGGGATGATGGCCGCATCTTGCGACGATGCTCCTGCTGAAGCAACTCCCCAGTCAAACGCTCAGGAACCCATTCTTGCTGTAGGCGACATTACATCGGCAACCTCCGGTGCGCTTGCTTCTAATGCGGTTCTCGCGCTTGAAGACTATAACACAGTTGACGCTACTGTTCCCGTAATGCAGTTGGTTTCTACCAACAATCTGCCTGCCGGTGCAACCGTTAGCTACAAACTCGAACTTTCCGATTCAGAAAGCTTTGCTCGCTCGGTAGTGCTCGATGCTTCAACCGCAGTTGACGGTCAATACTCTGTTGACGCTGCGTCTTGGAACTCGGCTCACGTTTACCTTTTCGGTAAGAGCCCCAAAGTTAAGACTGCTTACTATCGTGTTCCCGTTTACGTAAACCTCGATGGTTCTGACTATCGTTACCAGGCTGTTGACTTCTATGCAGCTCAGGGTACTATTCAGGAAACCTGCCAGGATATGGGCTTCGTAATCGAAGACAACTACTACCTGCTAAGTAGCGCAACAACTTGGGATCTCGGCAACCCGACAGCTTACGCTTTCGAACACTCTGATGCAGATCCCTACGACGATCCCGTCTTCACTATCAAGTTTGAGGTAACTCAGGCTGTCATCGACGCTAACGGTGGTGACTGGTGGAAGATCGCTCCTGCCAGCGCAGTAGCAAGCCAGAACTGGGATGCCGTTATCGGTGTTGAAACCAACGGTGACGAAAACCTCGCAGGTATCCTCGTTGACACCAACGCTCAGGCCGGTAATATCGTAGTTCCCGGTAAGTATAAGATGACCATCAACATGGAGACCATGACCTACGATATCCAGCTCATGCTCCAGGCTGAATACCTCTACACCCCCGGTGATGCTAACGGTTGGAGCCACAACGACTCTGCTTGGATGCAGCTCAACAGCAACGATGGTTACTACTATGGTTGCTTCCCCGTAAGCGGTTATGGCTTCAAGGTCTGCACCGAAAACAGCTGGGATAACGAAGTAACATTCGGCGCATCTGACACAGCAGGTGTATTTACCTCTCCCGGCGATAATATCACCGCTACTGATGGTGTTTACTGGGTAGTTGTAAACTACGATCCTCAGACCTACCTGCCGACAACCTACTCGCTGACTGAAATTACTTCAGTAGGCCTTATCGGTTCGTTCGCAGCATCCGGTTGGAGCTCAGATGTACTCATGAGCACCGCTGATGGTGGTAAGACTTGGACTGCAGACCTGACCATCAACGCAGGCGAAGAATTCAAGATTCGCTTCAACGGTGGCTGGGCCTACAACTTCGGTGGCAATATGAACCAGCTCGTATTGAACGGCGATAACATCGGCGTTAGCGAATCAGGTACATATGCTGTTACCCTCAGCCTCCAGCCCGGCTTCCCCAAGGTTACAATGACCAAAAAGTAAATCACACTCCGTTTGAGATTCCCTCCGTTGGGAGGGAATCCTCAAATCGGGAGTCCTAATAAACAAAACGCCCCGCGAATCGCATCAGATTCGCGGGGCGTTTTGTATTGTCGCTATCGAAGCTTTAGCTAACTTCAAAGGCCCGAGGAGGGAGAAATGGTTAAGGTTTGTAGAGGCCTTTGATTATGGCCCGAGTAGGGTTAGAGGCTGAAGGCCTTTTTAAGCGCGTCTACGGCGTCGAGTTTCTCCCAGGTAAATAGTTCTACCTCGCGAGTAAACGGACGGCCACAATCGTCGGTAAAGGTCTTTACGACGGTGCGGGGTGTGCGGCCTACATGACCGTAGCTTGCAGTTTCGAGATACATCGGGTTGCGGAGCTTGAGGCGCTTTTCGATGGCAGCGGGGCGCATATCGAATTCTGCCATGGCGCTAACCTTCTGGCTGATTTCAGCGTCGCTGAAGGGCACCTGTGCCGTTCCGTAGGTGTTGATGTACAAACTTACCGGACGAGCTACGCCGATGGCGTAGGCAACCTGTACGAGCGCCTGGTGGCATACTCCTGCAGCCACGAGGTTCTTGGCGATGTGGCGGGCTGCGTATGCGG
>CAZKYD010000001.1:41585-53722 GCA_964556875.1 uncultured Alistipes sp. | reverse complement strand
TGCAAGGGTTTTAAGCTTGCAGGAGGCGCTCCTTATGGTTTGGTAGCCTACTCTGAGAGGCTGCGTATGCAGGCGAGACGTAGAGCCCGCTTATTAGTCAAATGAAATCATCTTTGAGGATGAGGGGTCAGGCGCCGGGGTGACTGTGTCGGCTGCGGGGGCGGCTGCCGGTTGAGAGGGCGCTACCGGGGCTGAACTTGTCTGACGATTCGCACCGGAGGTAAAGGTTGCACCGGCCGGGCGATCGTGGCGCAGTTCGTCGATTATACGCTTGTCGCGGTTGAAGGCGGGCGCATTTTCGATAGCTTCGATGGCGGCATCGTCGTCTAACTGCTCCGGGGTAAGGATGATGTAGCGCGATGCTTCGCGTTCACTATCGATTTTCTCCACTTTATCCTGGCCGTAGACATTCTTAATGAGGTCGCTACCGGCTGCGGTTTGGGGCTTCGCGGCTTCAGCGCTGTCATCTTTATGGCTTCCACCGAGGATGGGGAATTTCGGACGGTTGCCGCCGATAGTGCCGATTGTAGAGCCCTGATCTTTGCCGTTGCCGGCACCCTTGATGACCAGCTCGAACCCGGCTGCAAGAATCGTAATCTTGATCTTGTTGCCAAGAGAGTCGTCGAAGCAAATACCGTAGATAACGTCGACGTTCGGGTCGAGGTTGTTGATAAACGAGGTGAGCTCGGCTGCTTCGCCCATAGCGAATTCGGGATCGGCGTTGCGCGAGAAGTAGAGGTTGAACAGCAGGCGCTGCGAACCGAAGATATCGCGATTCTTAAGCAGCGGCGAGTTGAGAGCGTCGTTGATAGCCTTTGTTACGCGGTGTTCACCTTCGCCGTAACCGGTAGAGATGATGGCCGCACCACCATTCTTCAAGGTTGTGTTGACATCCTTGAAGTCGAGGTTCATGTAGCCGTCGGAGGTAATCAACTCGGAGATAGAGCGAGCGGCATCGGTCAGAGTGTCGTCGGCTTTGCCGAAGGCGTTCATCCAGTTAAGGTCGGGATAAATTTCGGTCAGCTGCTCGTTGTTAACAACCAGAATAGCGTCGACATATTTACTCATCTCTTCGGCGCCGTCGAGCGCTTTGAGAATCTTCTTTTGTCCTTCAAATAGGAAAGGAATGGTTACAATACCGATAGTCAGCATCCCCTTTTCGTGGGCGATACGGGCTACAACCGGCGCTGCGCCGGTGCCGGTGCCACCACCCATACCGGCGGTGATGAATACCATCTTGGTTTCATCGTCGAACAGTCGGGCGATATCTTCGGCGCCTTCTTCAGCAGCTACGCGGGCCACTTCGGGGTCGTTGCCGGCTCCGAGGCCATCCCTGCCGATAAGCACTCGGTTAGGCACCGGAGAGTTGTTGAGGGCTTGGCGGTCGGTGTTGATGATTACGAATGAAACATGGTTGATACCCTGCTCATACATATGGCTGATAGCATTGTTGCCACCGCCACCAACGCCTATAACCTTTATAATGTTTTCCTCGCGAGGCTCATCGATGAAGCTGGAGGATTTTTCAATATCTTCGCTTGTCATTGTAGTGTCGTTTTCGTTACCGTTACAAATAGGTTAGTCGGCGATTGGATTAACCTTCAAAGCTGTCATCGCCACCCCAAATGTTCGAGAGACGCTTGCGAATACCGCTAAAGAGCGAGTTGCCGCTATTCTTTTCTTCGTCTTCTTCGGGCTGCTCATCGTCGAATGAGTCGCTGGGATGTTTACGTTTAACGTCGCGATTTTTATCTTTTAAGTCTTTAGACTTCTTATTTCTTGAAGAGTTGTCGCTGTCGTCATCGTCATAACCGCGTCCGATGCGCGAAACACCGTCGTCGTCAGAGTTGGCGTAGAGGTCTTCGTAAGAGCCGGTAGCTGAAGATTTCTGCTCGGCATCATCGACAGGCGGGAATTCTACACATTCAGCGTCGGGGAGCTTCGATGCGGCGAGCAGAGTGGCAATTACGTCGATGTTATCGGAAACATGGATTGCGCCATCTGAAACTCTTACCGGGCCACCTACGGAGCCTACTCTTACCGTCATCTTCGACTGCTTGCCGAGCAGCTCGTTGAAGCCACGCAGTTTTGCGCCGCCACCAACGATTACGATACCGCTGGGAAGGTCGGTCGACTTGAGCCCGGCATATTCGATTTGCGCTAAAATGTTCTGAACGATTTCAGCTGCGCGGGCGTGGACGTAGTTGTTGATCTTTGTGTAGTCAATGCCGTCGGCTGAGTTGCGACGTACGCCTTCGGGGGGCATTGCGTTGCCCGAAGAACGCTTGATTTCGTCGGCGCGGTCTTCGGTATAGTTGAGCGATGTAAGGTCGCGAGTGATGTTTCGCGAGCCCATCGGGAGGGTTACCAGGTAGCAGAGGGTGCCCGACTTGTAGATAGAAACCGTAGTTGTTTCTGCGCCAAAGTCGACAAACATACAGCCTAATTGACGTTCGTTGTCGGTGAGCACCATCGAGGCTTCCGCCAGGGGGCGCACGATGTAGCCGTTAATGTCTAATTTGCTGCGCTCGGTCAGCACGCGGCGAAGCATGCGCTTAATCTGGGCTTGGCAGCTGATAACAGCCATGCGAGCCGAAACCGACTGACCATACGAGCCAACGGGCGCAACCTGCGTCTTGTTGTCGACAGAGAATTTAATGGGGACAACATCAACTACATCTCGGCTATCATCAATCATCGCTTTGGCCTTATTCTTAAGGTCGTCGATGAGCTGCGAGGTGATTTCCATTTCGGAAGGGAGCTCGGTTGACACCTCTACAATCTTGCTGGAGAGGGATTTGCCACCGATACTAACGTATGTTCCGGTAATGGTTGCTTGCGATAAGCGGGAATAGTTTTCGAGACGTTCGCAAATGTGGTCAATCGATTTGCTAACGTCGACGTTCTGGATGCAACCATAGCGCACCAGGTCAATCAACTTTTCCTCTTCGGCGGCGATGACGTCGACCATTCCGGCGTCGTCGGCCACGGCTATAGCTCCGCGGATTTTGGAGCTACCGATTTCAATGGCTACTATATATCTTTCCGACATTCTGGAATCTTTTTATTTAATTTCGTTAGTTCTTCAGATTTTAGCTTTAAGTTATCGAGCAACAGCGGTTGTATCCGTATCGGTTGCTACTAACATTGAGTTGATATCTTGTTCCTCGACATCCCCTTCTTGGTCGAAGTGGATAGCGGGTTCGGGTATCGACTTAATGCGGCGGCTGGCTACAACTTGTCCGCTCCATTTTACCGAGATGGTATCATAATAGGTCCATCCCTTTGTTGGCAGCACCTTGTGATACATGGCCATCACCCTCGATAGCTTGTCGGGGATGTCGGCTGTGTCGCCAAGGTTTATGACATGGCCGCGAATCAACGGCACCAGGATTACGTCGCGCGAGCGCGGGTCGATCATGATTTGGCCGGTGATGGCGTTCCAGTCTTTATTGTCGCGTAAATATTCTATTAGCGGAACAACTTCGGTAGGGGAATGTTTCGCATCGAACTGACCGGTGATTACCGGCACATCGATATGATAGCGAGCACTCGCCTCGAGGCGCTTACCGTCGCGGTTGATGTAGTAGGAGTTGCCGCGATAGTCAAATACGCGGGCAATCGGTATCATCGGCACGATGGTCAAGCGAATCTTTCCGTTTGGGAGCACTTCAACAACGGCGTCTTCGATATTGACAACGCTGTTGAGCTTGTCCTCAATCTTTTGGAGATTGATTTGCGAGATCGGGCGGTTAGTATTGTCGAGTTTCCATTCTTTCAGCAGGCGGTTAATTTCGTCTTTAGTAACGAAGTCGCGCGACCCATCTCCTTGAATAATACGTATATCGAAGCCGCTACATTTCGCACCGGCAATCGCGTCATTGGCAATGACAACGACTACGCCGATGTAAATAATCAGCAGTATCGCTAATAGACAACGTATAACTCCTCTTTTGCTCATTAATGCAACTTAATGAAGAATTTGATTACTGAATGGAGACCGTTAAGCCGCCGTGTTGAATTATTTTTTAAGAGCTTCGACAAGTTTCGAAACTTCTGCACCGATATTACCGGCGCCTGCCGTCAATAGAATGTCAAAGTTACGGTTTTTAATTGTGGAAATCAAATCTTTGAGCGGAATTAGTTCCTTTTTTTCAACGTTTACGCGGTCAAAGATTATTTTTGAGGTAACCCCCGGAATCGGTTCCTCGCGTGCGGGGTAGATATCGAGCAGGATTACTTCGTCGGCCTGCGACAGCGCTTCGGCAAATCCGTCGGCGAAATCGCGGGTGCGAGTATAGAGGTGAGGCTGGAATACTACGGTCAGCTTTTCGTCGGGGTAGAGCGCTTTTACCGAAGCAATCGAGGCTTTCAGTTCGTCGGGATGGTGGGCGTAGTCGTCAATTACTACACGATGGTCGTCGCCTTCACCTTCATACATCTTCTGGAAGCGGCGTTCGGCGCCCATGAATGAGCCAATAGCTTCGCGGGCCTTGACGGCATCAAAGGTGCCACTGAGGAAGCAAGCTGCTAAGGCGGCAACTGCATTTTCAATGTTGATTTCTACCGGCACACCGAGCGAGATGTTGCGAACAACGCCTTCGGGATATACGAAATCGAAGGAGATAACGCCGTGGCCGTAGCGGATATATTGTGCATGGAAATCACCCTCGTCGCGCGAGTAGGTGTAAACCTTTACTCCCTGTTGCGGGCGGGCTTTCAACTTAAGATTCTTATGGAGCACCAGTGAGCCGCCGGGCACAATCAGTTCGGTAAAATGAGCGAAGCTTTCGAGATAGGCTTCTTCTGTGCCGTAGATGTCGAGGTGGTCGGGGTCGGTAGCTGTGATGACAGCGATATATGGGGTCAGTTGATGGAACGAACGGTCGAATTCGTCGGCTTCAACAACTGAGAATGCGCTTGAGCGTGAAAGCAGGAAGTTTGAGTTGTAGTTGCGGAGCACGCCTCCGAGGAAGGCATTGCAACCTACGCCTGACGTCTCCATGATGTGGGCAGCCATCGAAGAAGTGGTTGTCTTGCCGTGGGTGCCGGCAAAGCATAACGACTTCGAGGAGCGGGTAATCATTCCGAGGACAACCGCACGCTTTACAACTTCAAAGCCGCCATCGCGGAAATAAGTCAGGATATTGTTATTCGCAGGGATGGCAGGGGTGTAAACAACCAAAGTAGTTGCCGGATCGCGGAACTCTTCGGGAATGGTTGTAACATCATCGGTAAAGGTGATTTCTACCCCTTCGGCTGTAAGCGAATCGGTCAGGGTAGAGGGTGTGCGGTCATAGCCGGCAACTTTGCAGTCGCGAGAGAGAAAATAGCGCTCAAGAGCGGCCATTCCGATACCGCCTGCGCCTACGAAATATATATTATTTTTCATTGCGGTTTATGATTTCAAGAAGTCGGTCAACAATCTTTTCGTCGGCTCTGGGGAGAGCCATTTTTAATGCGTTTTCTGAGATGGAACGACGCAGAGCTGCATCGTTAAGCAGACGGAGCACTTCTCCGGTCAGTTCGTTGCAGCAGTCTTTGTCGAGAATCATCACAGCGGCATCGCGCTTTGCTAAGGCCTCGGCGTTTTTGCGCTGATGGTCTTCGGCAACGTTGGGCGACGGCACTAGAATCGAGGCTGCGCCCATCAGCTGAATTTCGCTGATAGTCGATGCTCCGGCACGTGATACCATCACATCAGCACCGCGATAAACCAGGTCCATGCGACTTACGAACGGCATTACTTGCAGGCGGCTGCTTCCCCATTTCTCCAGGAGTGGCTTTACGTATGCCAGGCAGTCGTCAGCATAAAGCTTGCCGGTTTGCCAGAGCACTGAAGCGCCTGCTTCGAGAATCGGCTCTACAGCCTTCTTCATAGCCTCATTAACGGTGCGTGCACCAAGGCTACCACCAACAACTACTACCAGCGGGCGCTCCGTTTCGAAGCCTAACTCGCGGCGAGCGTCAGCCGGCGCTGTCGAGGCTGTTGCTATTTCGTGACGAACCGGGTTGCCGGTCATCGTGATTGTCTCAGCGGGGAAAAAGCGTTCCATCCCTTCGTAGGCAACGCAGATAGCTTTTGCTTTCTTCGCCAAGAGCTTGTTGGTAACTCCGGCATAGGAGTTCTGCTCCTGCAATAGGGTTGGAATCCCTTTCTTTTGGGCGGCTTTCAGCATCGGGCCGGAGGCATAGCCGCCGACACCTACACAAGCTTCAGGCTTGAACTCCTTCAACACCTTGCGCGCCATTCTCATGCTCTTCCAGAGCTTTAACAGCACCTTGAAGTTGCGTAAAAGATGTTTGCGGTCGAACCCGGCTACGGGCAGACCTACAATCTCATATCCGGCAGCGGGCACGCGTTCCATCTCCATTCGTCCCAAAGCGCCTACAAACAGGATTTCAGCTTTCGGGTCGCGACGACGAATCGCATTTGCTATGGATAAGGCCGGGAATATATGTCCTCCGGTACCACCTCCGGAAATAAGTATCTTCATCTTTATAGAATTTTAGTCAGTTAGGATAATAGAGTTTATAACCACTATTTGCTATTGTCTTTCACCTTGCTCAGCGGGTTTTCAGCCGTGAGTGAGGCTGGTAGCTCGGCAATTTCGGCATTGATTTTTGCTTGATTATCGTCGCGATAGGCTGCTGTGCGGCTAACCGAGAGCATGATGCCGAACGCTATTGAAGTTACGATAATCGACGAACCACCCTTTGATATCATAGGTAGCGGTTGGCCGGAAACGGGGAATACGCCGGTTACAATCGCCATGTGGAATAACGCTTGCAATACGATAAATACCGCCATACCCATAATCAATAGAGTTGGGTATGCGTTGCGGAAGTTGTAGGAGATGGCGCCTGCCCTCCCCAACAAGCATAGATATAGGGCAATCAGAACTATCCCTCCGATAAAGCCCCAATCTTCGATAATGATAGCGAAAATATAGTCGGAGAAAGCCAACGGCAGACGGGCCGTTTCGCGCGAGTTACCGGGAAGCACACCGTGGAGCGCTCCGTTAGCTTGCGCCATGTAGGAATACATTTCCTGGCGATTCTCCGCCGTAATTTTTTGCTCATATTTGGGAATGGAATCTTCTAAGCCGCTCCAGCGGTTTACGCGTTCAACCCAGGTGCCTGAGCGGTCGGGGGTTGCAAGTTCGGTTTTCTCTTTGTCGCGCCCTTCCTTACTCTGAATTTTGGCATACACACCGAACCCACCAATAATCAGGTAAGCGATACAAACGGCAAACAGTTTTCGAGTCTGAATACCGCCGATAATCATCATTGATGCCGATATGCCCATCAAAATTAGGGTGTTGGTCAAGCCTTGAGTAAAGAGAATGCCACCACAGCCCAGCACAAAAAAGGCACATTTAAAAACGCCCCAGGTTCTGACGCCGTTGCGCTCCTGATTGTAGGCAAGGGTGTAGGCAATCATCAGAGCGACAGATAGTTTTAGTAGCTCTGCCGATTGGAAGGCAATGCCGAATATGGTCATTGATCTTCGAGCACCATTGATAATCTGCCCTTTAAATAAGACGTAGATCGCTATAATGACGGACGCACCAATAAACAGCCACCCTAATTGTTGGAATCTGGTATAATTGATTCTTGATAGACCCAAGGTAATACCGAATCCCAAGAATAGCATCATGCCGTGGCGCAGGAGAGGCCCGAACACATTCGAGGCCTGCACTTCGCGTGACGAAGCACTATACAATTCGACAACAGATATCACCAATAGCGCAATATATATTGCCCAAATATATTTATCGGCTTTTCGAGGAGCCGTTTCGGGGGTGGGTTTTATGGTGGAGTTACGTTCCATTTTTTATTTGTTATCGGCAAGCTGCTTAACGGCGGCTTTGAACTGACGGCCGCGATCTTCGTAGCTCTTGAAAAGGTCGAACGATGCGCAGCAGGGTGAGAGCAGGACGGTGTCGCCTTCGGCAGCCAAATCTTGGCATGCGGCAACAGCGTCGGCGAGAGTGTTGGTAGAAACTACTTTTTCAACTTCATTGCCGAAGAACTCCATAATCTTTTCGTTGTGGAGGCCCATAGCAACGATTGCTTTTACTTTCTGCTTTACCAAGGGGAGAATTTCAGAGTAGTCGTTACCCTTATCCTTGCCGCCGAGAATCAGAACTGTAGATTTCGAAGCGGGCATCGATTCGAGTGCATACCAGCAAGAGTTGACGTTGGTAGCCTTTGAGTCGTTAATCCAACGTACGCCATTGATTTCGCCGGCAGGTTCGAGGCGGTGTTCAACGCCTTCGAAGTCCGACAGCGCCTGGCGCAGCGAATCCTTCTTGATGTCGAGCAAGCAGGCACTCAAGCCGGCAGCCATCGAGTTGAACAGGTTATGCAAACCGTGGAGCGACAGCTCGGTGCGGGCAATTTCAAAGTCTTCGGTGGGGGTGTTGAACACAACTTTGCCGTCGGCGTTTACCCAAGCGGCAGAGTCGTCGTGGCGATGCTCCGAGAAGGGGTAGAGCTTTGCTTCGGTTTCGAAGCGGCGAAGCTGTTCGTTGATAACGGGGTCATCTTCCCAGAAAATGAAGGCGTCTGACGGGGTCTGGTTCTGAAGGATGCGGAACTTAGCGTTGATGTAATTCTGCATCTCGAAGTTGTAGCGGTCGAGATGGTCGGGGGTGATGTTCAGCAACACAGCGATATTGGCGTGGAAGCGATACATATTTTCCAACTGGAACGACGATAGCTCAACTACATATACGTTATGGTCGGTTTCGGCAACCTGCCATGCCAGCGATTTACCAACGTTGCCTGCCAGTCCGACGTTCAGTCCGGCTTGACGGAGAATGTGGTAGATAAGCATGGTTGTGGTAGTTTTACCGTTCGAACCGGTGATACATATCATTTTAGCATCACTATGACGGCCTGCCAACTCAATTTCAGAGATGATAGGAGTCTGCTTTGCCATGAGTTTCTGAATCAGCGGAGCTGTCGGGGGGATGCCGGGTGATTTTACAACTTCATCGGCATTGAGGATTAACTCTTCGGTGTGGCCACCCTGTTCGAAGGGGATGCCGCGCGCGGTTAGTTCATCGACATAGCGCTGGGCGATAGTTCCCATATCCGAGAGAAATACGTCCATGCCGAGTTTCTGGCCGAGGATTGCAGCACCAACGCCGCTTTCGCCTCCGCCAAGAATTACCAAACGTTTGCCCGGAGCTTCCGAGCCGTATGCCAAGTTTTTGTTTTCAGAAGTTTCCATTTTCTGATATGATACCTTTTATCTGATTTTCAGAGTTACGAATGTAATGACAGCCAAGAAGATGCAAATAATCCAGAATCTTACTACGATTTTCGATTCGGGGATTGCCTGAATTGGCTTTTGAAGGAGAGCTTCTATGCCGGAGTTACCGGGCTTTTGGAAATGATGGTGGAGCGGGGTCATCTTAAAGATGCGGCGTCCTACACCATATTTGCGTTTCGTGAATTTGAAGTATGCAACCTGCATCATCACCGAGAGGTCTTCAACATAGAAGATGGCGCAGAGCAGGGGGAGGAGAATTTCCTTATGAGTAAGGATGGCAAGCACGGCGATGATGCCGCCGAGGGTCAGCGAGCCGGTGTCACCCATGAATACCTGGGCCGGGAAGGCGTTATACCAGAGGAAGCCGATAAGCGCGCCTATGAAGGCTGAGCAGAACACTGCCAGCTCCTCGCTGCCGGGAATATACATGATATTCAGATATGACGAGTAGACGATTGAGCCGCCCAAATATGCCATTATCGCTAAGGCTACGGCGATGATTGCGGAGCAGCCTGCAGCCAGGCCGTCGAGACCGTCGGTGAGGTTTGCACCGTTGGAGGTAGCTGTAACGATAAAGATGGCTACGAGGATGAAGAGAATCCAACCACCGGTCTGAGCATGTTCGCCCATCCATTTTGTGAAGTAGGTGTAGTCGAAGTTGTTCTCCTTAACGAAGGGGATAGTAGTCTGCGTTGCTTTTACGTTTTCGGTTTCGTAGACAACTTCCTCCACTTCCTGCGAAGTCTCGTTGAGGATTTCGTGGTTCTGACGTATGACGATGTCAGAGGAGCACATCATTGTAACACCTACGATGAGACCCAACCCTACTTGGCCTACAATCTTGAACTTACCGCTCATGCCGTCTTTGTTATGACGCTTGATTTTCAGGTAGTCATCGGCAAATCCGAGCGAACCGAGCCAGACGGTAGATACAAGCATCAGAATCATGTAGATACTCGACAGGTTCCCGACTAATAGGCAGGGGACTACTGTAGCGATGATGATGATGACGCCGCCCATGGTAGGGGTGCCGGTTTTCTTCATCTGCCCCTCCAAGCCGAGGTTGCGCACAATTTCGCCTACCTGCATTTTCTGCAGACGGTTAATAATCTTACGGCCGAACACTAACGCTATGAACAGCGACAACAGTAGGGCTGCGCCGGAGCGGAAGGAGATGTAGTCCATCAGACGGGCTCCTGGGAACCCGCATTCTTCAAGCCAGTGGAATAGGTAGTATAACATTCAGACTGATAATCTATGGTGTTGGATATCTTGCGTTGTGAGAGTTATTCAGCAGTTGCGAAGAGGTCGCGTACGATTTCGGCATCATCGAAATGGTGCTTTACGCCGCGGATTTCCTGATAATCTTCGTGTCCCTTGCCGGCGATGAGGATTACATCACCCTTTTCGGCAATTTCAACAGCCTTGGCGATAGCTTCGTGGCGGTCAACGATGCTCGTGGCATTGGCGCGAAGTTCGTCGGTGTCGAGCCCGGCTTCCATGTCGTGGAGGATGTCGGTGGGGTCTTCAAAACGGGGATTGTCGGAGGTGAGAATCAGGATGTCGCTACGAGTAGCAGCTTCTTTTGCCATAATCGGGCGTTTACCTTTGTCGCGGTTACCACCTGCACCAACAACCGTGATGATGCGGCCGTTTGTGCCGACAACTTCGCGGATGGCGTTCAGCACGTTGACAACGGCATCGGGGGTGTGGGCGTAGTCGACAATGGCGGTGCAACCCTTGGGGGAGTGGAACGCCTGGAAACGACCGGCAACCGGAACCAGTTTGCTCATGGCAACCAGGACATCTTCAACGGGCCAGCCCAGTGCAACTGATGCTCCGTAAACGCCGGTTAGGTTGTAGGCGTTGAAACGTCCGGTGAAACGGACTTCAACTTCTGTGCCGTTGAGGTTCAGGAGTGTGCCGTCGAGACGGCTTTCGATGATTTTGCCACGGAAGTCGGCCATTGAGCGCAGGGAGTAGGTGAGTTTGCGAGCATTGGTGTTCTGCAGCATTACATCTCCAACCTTGTCGTCGATATTTGTCAGCGCGAAGGCGTCGGCGGGGAGCCCGTCGAAGAAGCTCTTCTTAGCGTTGAGATAGTTCTGAACGGTTTTGTGGTAGTCGAGATGGTCGCGGGTGAGGTTTGTGAAGATGCCACCGGCGAAGGTCAGACCGGCAATTCGGTGCTGATCGGCAGCGTGTGAGCTAACCTCCATGGCGGCGTATTTACATCCGGCGTCGACCATGCGAGCCAGCAGTTCGTTGATGGTCAGCGGGTCGGGCGTAGTCTGCGAAGCGTGGATAGCTTCGGTGTCCACGTAGTTCACTACGGTAGAGAGCAGACCGGCTTTGTAGCCCATCAAGCGAGCCATTTCGTATATCAGGGTTGCGGTTGTAGTTTTACCGTTTGTGCCGGTAACACCAACCAAGCGGAGTTTCGAGGAGGGGTTGCCATACCAGTTAGAGGCGAGGATGCCTAAGGCAATAGCGCTATTCTTCACCACTACTACGGTAGCACCGGTGGGAACAGTTTCGGGGACCTCTTCAACTACGATAGCCGCAAGCTTTTTGTCGGTAAGGGTTGGGATGAAAGAGTGGCCGTCAACGGTTACGCCGCGAACGGCAACAAATACGGCTCCCTCAGCAGCGTTACGAGAGTCTGCGGTCAGGGAGGAAACATTCTTGTCAAGCGGACCATTGACGCTAACCACGTCAATGCCTTTAATCAAATCTTCGAGCTTCACTTTATTTCGTTTCTTTTTTGTTTTCTATGTCGTAAACCCGGTGAAATCGGTGGAACTGTTAACTCCATTGCTTATTGACTTGCATCGGGGAGGGGTTGCGGAGAGTT
>CAZKYD010000001.1:22290-41485 GCA_964556875.1 uncultured Alistipes sp. | reverse complement strand
CCTTCGGTGTAGTCGGAGGCATTGTCGAGCATTCCGCGGGAGTACATTTTCAGGGCGATATTGCGCATTACCTGGCCGGAGGTTGAGGCCGCACCAAACATGTTGCGTTTCGGATAATATGTCAGCACCATGCAAGAGTATTTGGGGTTATCGGCGGGGAAGAAACCGCAGAAGGCCAGACGCTTGCGGGCGGTGTTGTATTGGCGTGTCTTGGGGTCAACGGAGTAGCAAGTGCCGGTTTTGCCTGCGAGGGCAACCTTGTCGCTTTTCAGCGAGCGGCCTGTGCCATGTTCTCCCCAAACTACCTGCTTCAGCATATATTGCATTTTGTGGGCATTCTCTTCCGAGCAGATTCGGTCGCGGATGTAGCTTACCGGAATCACGGAGTCGAAATTCTCGGTATGCAGACCGCTGACGAGGCGCGGGCGCACATATTTGCCATTGTTGGCGATAGCGTTATAGATCGAGAGAGTGTAAATCGGTGGAATCTGCGAGGCATAGCCGTAACACATACGCGAAAGGTCAACGCGGGCAGGGTTGGGGTTGAAGTAGGGGGTTGTTTCGCCGGCGATACCGGTGTGCATCGGTTCGAGGAAGCCGATGCCGCGCAGACGGTCAACGAAACCTTTGGGGTTCTTGTCGTAGCCGCGAGTGATGATTTTCGCCATACCGATGTTTGACGACTGCTCGATAACTTCGCGAACGCGCAGCGAGCCGTTATAGTGGGAATCGGTAATCGGGCGACCACCGGCATAAGCCCATTTAGCGCCGATGGGGATTACTTCTTCAAGGTTGTTGACAAGCCCATCCTCTAAGGCGATCATCATTGAAATCGGTTTTACAACTGAGCCCGGTTCGAAACCGACAACAGCGTAGTTCAACGCTTCGATATAGCCTGGTCCATTAGCGTTGCGCTCGAGGTTGGAGATGGCTTTGATGTCGCCGGTTGAAACTTCCATCAGAATTGCGCAGCCCCAGTCGGCAGAGCAGGAGTCTAATACGCGGTTGAGTTCGTTTTCAACGATGTCTTGTAGGTTGATGTCGATGGTAGTGCGCAGGGAGTAACCGGGAGTGGCGGGTATGTCGGTCCAGTTTACGATATTTTTTGTCAGCGGTATCTTCTTTGCGATACCTGGGGCGCCATAAAGGAGTGAGTCGAGGGCTTTCTCCAAACCGGAGATGCCGTGGATTTCTTTACATTCCTTGGTCTGGCCTACACCGCCAACTGAACGGCGTGCCATATCTCCGTAAGGATTGGAACGCTTCAGGATGGATTCAACCGTCATGCCGTTGCGGTTGGGGTTGGTGATGTTGAAGAAGGGGAACCCTTTCAGCACTTGCAGGTCGGCGAAAGAGATGTTGGTGATAATCGGGAATGAGCGCGGACGCTTGTCAACAGCGGTGCTAAGCGGCTGCTGGAGGTATTTGAACCATTCCTCTTTGGTGCGTCGGGGAAAATGAACGGCCAAAGAGTCGGAGATGGAGTCGAGGGCAAGTTGATAGCGCTCTTCCATGAAACGTTCTGCCTTGAAGTCGAGGCGAACGGTGTAGAAGCGCAGGTTGGTAGCGAGGATAGAGCCGTCATCAGAGAGAATTTCGCCACGTTCGGGGAGAATCGTGTCGACGCGCTCCATTTCGCGCATGGCCTTTTTGTTCCAATCGCCGGCGTGGATAATCGTCGTTGAGAAGAGTTTGTAGGATATGGTCAGCGCAAAAAGGAGGATTGCGAATGAGATCCATCCGTATCTGCTAAAGATTATTTTTTGATTTCCTTTAATGGCCATTGTTCTTGATGAGATGATTGGAGATTAGAGATGTTTGGAGAGTTGGTTGGAGATGAGAGTGTGGGAGAGGTTGCTGGAGAGATGGGTTTATTCGCGAGTCAGTCGGAAGGGTGGGCGTTCTTGAACCGTCAAGCCCAGGCGGAGCGAGTCAACTTTGTGTTGCATTTTTGATTCGCGAATGCGGCTCATATAGGTCGACTTCTCGCGGATGCGTTCGGTCTTTGCAACTTCGAGTTGGTGCTCCAACTTCTGAATGGTTTCCATTTGTGTTTGGCAGGTGTAACGGTTGGTGATGTAAATCATGAGCATTACAACTATTCCCAAAACCGGAAGCCAGTGTCGACGGAAAAAGTCGGTCGACAGGATTTGGCCATGAATGGTACGTTTTAGCATCGGCCACACGCGTTCGCTGTTTGATGGGCGTTCGCTGTGATTGGTTTCCTGTGATGTCGTGTTTTCTTCGTTCATTGCCTGAGAGAGGTTTATTGAAGTTCTGACTGGTTGTCGTTATCGAGTTTTACCGCAACACGCAGTTTTGCTGATCTCGAGCGAGGGTTGCGCTCCATCTCTTCGTCGTCGGGGACGATCGGTTTGGAGGTGAGACATTTCAGCGGTGAGAGAGCGCGTCCGAAGAAGTCCTTCTCCATTTTCCCTTCGAGGTTGCCCGTCTTCATGAAGTTCTTGACGAGGCGATCTTCGAGCGAATGGTAGGTGATGATTGCCAAGCGACCGCCGGGTTTCAGTGCGGCGAGCGACTGTGTGAGCAGTTCGCGCAAGGCTTCGATTTCATTGTTGACTTCGATGCGGAGCGCTTGGAACACCTGTGCCAGCTCTTTCTTTTCCTGACGGGGGTTGATGAGCGGACGAATTACTTCGAGAAGGCGTTCAACCGTGTCGACCGGGGCGGCTTTGCGGGCGTTGACAATCGCGCGCGCAAATTTGCGCGACTGGCGCAGCTCGCCGTAAAGGAAGAAGATGTCGGAGAGCTGTTCTTCGGTAGCTTCGTTTACGAGCGTTGCGGCCGAACGTGAGGCGTTACGGTTCATGCGCATATCCAACGGGCCTTCCCAACGGAATGAGAATCCGCGTGAGGGGTCGTCGAAATGGTGAAAAGATACTCCGAGGTCTGCGAGGATGCCGTCAACTTCGGGCGCACCGTAGAAGCGCAGGAAGTTGCGCAGGAAGCGGAAGTTGCCCAAAATCGGGGTGAAGGCTGCATTGTCGGCAAAATCCGGGTCGGACTCTGCGCGGACAATAGCGTCGCGATCTTGGTCGAAGCTGAGTAACCGTCCCCCCTTTTCAGCGTCGAGCCTTGCGAGAATGGCGCGAGAGTGGCCTCCACCGCCGAGGGTGCAGTCAACATACGTGCCTTCTGAATGCAAATCAAGCGCATCCAACGATTGGCTTAGAAGTGCCGGAATATGATAGGGTTGGGGTGTAATCATTGCTTCGTTCTTTTCGAGCGTAAAATTACAAAAAAAGTTGTAAGAATTTACAAGTCCAAATAGCAAATTTACTGTTAATCACGAAAAAAGTTATCAACATAGCCGTGAATAACTCCAAACGCGGTTTGGCGGGGAAAATAGAAACGCAGTCTCAATTTGCATTTGCAAACTGAGACTGCGTGATGAGATTCGCTATTTGGCGGGTTAAACCGCTGATATAGTGGCTGTAAAAGGCTGAATTTTATTCTTCACCCAGCAGTTTGAGGGCAGCGGTGAAGGGGGAGAGGCGATTTGAGAGCACTAAACGCTCCGATTCGGCAATGGCGGCGGCGCGGTCGGGATCGTCGTAGAAGCGGCGACGTAGCTCTGCATCAATGGTTTCGTACATCCAATAGCGGGCTTGTTCGCGGCGTTGGCGCTCGAAATATCCGTTTTCGGTGATAAACTTGAAATAGCGGTCGATCATGTCCCAAAGTTCCGTAATTCCCAATTCGTAATAGCCGGAATAGCAGAGCACTTCAGGCTGCCATCCTGACGGCGGACTGGGGAGCAGCTGCAGTGCTGAGCGGAATTGCGCCTGAGCTAAGCGGGCTTTGTCGATGTTGTCGCCATCGGCTTTGTTGATAGCGATGCCGTCGGCCATTTCCATGATTCCGCGCTTGATTCCTTGCAGTTCATCGCCGGCGCCGGCAATCTGTATCAGCATGAAGAAATCGACCATTGAATGAACGGCAGTTTCGCTCTGCCCGACACCGACGGTTTCTACGAAGATGTGGTTGTAGCCTGCTGCTTCACAGAGGATTATCGTTTCGCGAGTTTTGCGTGCTACGCCGCCTAGACTCCCTGCCGATGGTGAAGGGCGAATGAAGGTGTTGGGATGCTGCGACAGCTTCTCCATACGGGTTTTATCGCCGAGAATACTCCCTTTTGTGCGTTCGGAAGATGGGTCGATGGCAAGGACGGCGAGCTTGCCACCATCGCGTAAAACGTGTAGCCCAAACACGTCGATTGAGGTAGATTTGCCGGCTCCGGGTACACCTGTGATACCGATTCGGCGCGATTTACCGGAGTAGGGAATGCATTTTTCAATCACCTCGCGCGCCATGGCTTGATGGTCGGGAGCAACACTTTCCACTAATGTTACCGCTCTTGATAGCATCGTTACGTCGCCCTTTAGAATCCCTTCAACGAGTTCGCCGGGGGTAAATGTGCGTCGACGACGCGGCTTCATATATGGATTGACGCATGGGGGTTGCTTCACACCGGAGTTGACAGTCAAGCCGGCGTAATCTGCGGAGTTTTCGGGGTGCTCATAGACGCCGTGATGGGGGTCAAAAGCGAGGTTTTTGTTATCTTCCATGGAACGGGGATATTATGGTTAATGGGCTTCAAGCCAGTTGTTTCCTGAGCCGGCAGAAACTTCTAAGGGCACTGCGGCGCGATAGGCTCCCGACATCTCTTTCTCAACGAGCGTTTGCAGCTGAGAAAGCTCTTCGGGGATGACGTTAAAGATAAGTTCGTCGTGGACTTGAAGTATCATTTTCGACTTTAATCCGAGACGTTTCATCTCGTTAAAGACTCGAATCATTGCTATTTTTATGATGTCGGCCGCCGAGCCTTGTAGCGGGGCGTTGACGGCGTTTCGTTCGGCAAAGGCTCTTACGGTTGCGTTGCGCGAATTGATATCTTGCAGGAATCGTTTGCGTCCCATTATGGTGGTTACATATCCGTCTTTGCGAGCTTGTTCGATCGACTCGTTGATAAACTGTCGGATATGGGGATATGTGGCGAAATAGCCTTCTATCAGTTCTTTAGCTTCAGAGCGCGGAATGTTCAGGCGTTCTGAAAGGCCGAAGGCTGATATGCCGTAGACGGTGCCGAAATTTGCGGTTTTTGCTTTGCGACGTTGGCTGTCGGAAACTTCATCGTAAGGGAGATGATAGATTTTGGCAGCTGTGGCGCGATGGATGTCTAAGCCGGAGTTGAATGCTTCGGTTAATTCTGGGTCGTTGGAGAGATTGGCGAGTAGGCGTAGCTCGATTTGCGAGTAGTCGGCAGATAGGATTATGCATCCCGGGTCAGCGATAAACGCGCGGCGCACTTCTTTCCCGTCTTCTGTGCGAATCGGAATATTTTGCAGGTTGGGATTGGTGCTGCTGATTCGTCCGGTAGCCGTTACAGACTGATTGAAAGTTGAGTGGATTCGTCCGGTGGCGGGGTTGATAAGTCCGGGCAGGGAGTCAACATAGGTTGTCAATAGCTTCTTCACACCGCGGGCTTGAAGTATCAGGTCGACAATCGGATGTTCGCTGCGATGCTTAATGAGGATTTCCTCGGTGGTAGAGTAAGCTCCGGTTTTGGTTCGCTTTGCTCTTGGGTCGAGTTGCAATTTGCCGAAGAGGATTTCACCTACCTGCATCGGGGAACTGATGTTAAACCGTTCACCGGCAAGCTCATAGGTTTTCTCTTCGATATCGTGAAGCTTTGCGGTAAGGGTTACCGATAGACGGCTCAGTTCGGCTGTATCGATTCTGACACCGGTCCACTCCATGTCGGCAAGCACTGCTGCCAGCGGTAGCTCGATGTCGTCGAGAAGTTTCTTTTGGTTGTTCTGTTCCAGCAGGTTGGTTAGTGGCTGCTGGATGCGCAGAGTCATGTCGGCTTGTTCGCAGGCACGTGTAACCTCCTCGCCTGCCGGGTATTGGGAATATGGCTTGCGGGAAGATGTGGCGTCGTCGTAGTCAGCCATTGTGATTGCCAGCAAATTCTGCACGATTTCCGGAAGGCGGTGGCGCATTTCGGGCTGCAGAATGTAATGGGCGAGCTGTGTGTCGAAATATGGGGCTGTGATGGCGATTTTCTCGCGGTGGAGCAGTACCATATCGCGCTTTATGTCGTGGCTGACGAGGGTTGTAGTCTGGTTGCCGAATAGACGAGCGAGATTGCTCATCAACTCTGAATGGTCGGGTTCTAATGCCGGGATTTCGATGTAGCGCACACGTCCCGGAGCAGGGCAGATGGCTATCCCTTGCAGTTTTGCCGTCATCGCTTCTTGGCCGATGGCATAGAGGGCGATACCAATATTCTTGGCTGCCAACGCTTCATCGATAATGTCGTTAATCTGTTCGGACGCAGAGGCTTGAGAATAGTCGATGGTGATGGATTCGGCGGCTTGAGCGGCGTTGTCAGTAGCCTCGGGCTCTCCATCCATGAAGTCAAACAGTGAGGGCTGAGCGGGGGCTGACGGTTTTGCTGCAGTTGGTTTTGTTGCCTGCTTTGAGTTGGATGCGTCGGCGGCAGCTGTTGCCGGAACGGGGAAGGGCTCAGCCGGAGTGCTCCCTCCAAGTCGGGCAAGGAAGGTTTTGAATTCCAGACGAGTGTAAATCTCGCGCAAAGCGTCTTTGTTGACCGGCTCTATCTGTAGGGAGTCGAAGTCGACATCCATCGGTACGTCGGTCTTGATCGTAGCCAATACTTTCGAGAAACGTATTTGCTCGGCATTGTCGCGGAGCTTTTGACCGACAGCTCCTTTTACGGCGTCGGCATTTTCCAGTAGTTTCTCTACCGAGCCATATTCACCGATGAGCTTGGCGGCGGTTTTCGGCCCTACACCCGGGCAGCCGGGGATGTTGTCGATGGCGTCCCCTTCGAGTGCAAGCAGGTCGATTACTTGCAGCGGGTCTTGGATAGCGTATTTTTCACATACCTCCTTCACCCCTCGTATTTCGAAATCCTGACCACGCAATCCCGGACGATACATGAAGACATTATCCTTTACCAACTGACCATAGTCTTTATCGGGGGTCATCATGTAAGTGGTAAACCCTTGTTCCGAAGCGAGGCGTGAAATGGTGCCGATAACGTCGTCAGCCTCATAGCCGGGCACTTCGAATACCGGTATGTTGTAGGCGGCTATAATCTCTTTGATGATGGGCACCGAGAGGGTGATGTCCTCGGGCTGGGCTTCGCGTTGCGCTTTGTAGGCGTCGTACATTTCATGGCGGAACGTCGGCCCGTGAGGGTCGAAACATACGGCGATATGGGTGGGCTTCTCTTTGCGTAGGATTTCGTCGAGGGTGTTGCAAAAGCCGAAGATGGCTGATGTGTTAAACCCTTTGGAGGTGATTCGTGGTGCTCGGATTAAGGCGTAGTAAGCACGGTAAATCAGGGCATATGCATCGAGGAGGAACAGTTTTTTCATTTCTCGTGGTTGTTTATGATTGGGGCAACGCTTTCGTGGCGTTGCGCGGAAAGCATAACTGATAGCAAAGGTAATAAATGTTTACGAAATAAACTTCTCGAAAGCGGTGGAAATCGGGGTAGTGAGATAATAAAAAATGCGACCCGAAAATCGGATCGCATTTTTTAGAGGTGCCAAGCGGATTCGAACCGCTGTGAACGGTTTTGCAGACCGGTACCTAACCACTCGGACATGGCACCCTACCTGTTACCTCGCCTTAGCGGGGCTTTTGCAGGTGCAAAGTTATACTTTTTATTTGAGACTGCCAAATTTTGGGGCAGGTTTTTCTCTTTATTTAAAGGATTGCTTAGAGAATTGGAAGGTGATATCGGTGGAATCGAGGTCAAGTTTAACCATGGCGGGCGCACCGATATAGGGGGTGATAGCGCTGACGTAAGTAGTTGTGGTGTAGTAGCTTGTTGAGCTTTCTGTAGTCAGGGTTACCGGGGTTAGAGTGAAGGTTACGTCGGCCGGATCGATAGTTCCGTTGGCGTTATATTTCTCTAACATGTTAAGGAAATATGAACGCAGGCTCGAGAAGTCGTAGCTCTTGGAGTCGGAGCTGTAGGTGGCGATGAACGATGTCTCATCGTCGTTGAGCGAGTTGGTTAGGAAGAAATTGTCCTTTTCGCTGGAGAGCACCATCAGTAAGCTTTCCGGTGGGTCGATGCCGTAGTCGTTGCTGATTTCTTCTGCGGGAATCGACATGGTCAGCGAGTTGGCAACGGCCAGCTGTCCCTTGTTCTCTATATAATAGTTGATAACGTCTTGAATCGGGAATGTAATTTCGATGTCTTGGCCAACGGGGGCTACAAGGATATTCTCTCCGGCGTCGATGCGTGCTTTAAGCTTGGGGTCGATGGTGAAGGAGATGTTGTTGTTGGAGATTACTTCGGGGGTTACGCCGAAATAGTTGCCAACGCTGTTGGTTACGGTTTCTTCGCCGTCGTCGTCGGTGGTGGTAGTGTGATAATACATTACCATCATTGTCTGCTCAATCTGGGTTACGCGGCCCGAACCGAAGGTGCTGCGCACGTAGATGCCGGGGAAGTATTTCGCGAACTCCGTTGGGAGTGAGTAGGCAGTGGGGTTTTCAACGTAGAGGGTAAACAGCTCCTGAGCAAGCGATTTGGGCAGGTCGACATAGATTTCGCGATATGCCAGGGCTTGGATAGAGTCGTTCAGACCTTGCGCGTTGCCAACATAGATAGCTGAGCCGATTGGTTCGGCATTGTTATCGTAGTAGTCTTTGGGGTCGAAAGTTGAATAGATGGGAGTTGTCAGCTGACGATTCAGGCGATACACCTCGAGTCCCATCGGCACGATTGAGTCGCCGACAAATCCGCCTACTTCATACGACAGAACGAGCTTCATTGAGTCGATTTCGTTGACGGTCACGCCGTCAGTGTCTAATTTCGAAGCCGGGAGGAATTGGCAAACGAAATCTGAGGAGAACTGCCCGTAGCCGTCGGCGTCGATGTTGCCGAGGAGCTGGGTAATTGTGCGTGACGAGATAGCCTTGTTGGGGGTTGGATGTCCGGTAAGGGCAAATTCGCTATGGATAATAACTTCCGATTCTTCCTGGATGAGTGATGAACCGATATTAAGAGTGGTATTATCGCAAGAGGATAGGATCGCTAAAGTTATAATGGAGGCTGAGAGGAATGCGAAAATCGATTTCATAGAAGCGTTAGAGAGCTTTGGGGATTATTTACGCAGAGATTCGTAGAATTCAACAACCGGAGCGGCGTCTACTTCTTCGCCCTGATAAGGGAGGAAGGGCTTTCCGATTGATTTTGCATAGTCGATGAGTTCTTGAGGAACGTTTTCGGAGGCTTGGATAACGCCGTCGGCATGGTCGATGGCGAGCTTGTTGAGTGCGATAGCGTCAACCGGACCGTCGCCAAGCGATTTGAGATCTTCTTCGGCAAAGTTGTCGAGGATGAGTTTCTCTTTGAATCTGGGGTCAAGGGTGCCTTCGAAGTTGTCGTCGAAGAGTGAATAAACAACGGGAGCGCCGCCGATAGTGGGGTCGTCGGCGTAAGCTTTTTTCAGATAGAGGGGAGCCAGGGCGGTAACCCAACCTGAGTTGTGGATAACAGCGGGTTCCCAACGCAATTTCTTGACGGTCTCCATGACGCCACGGGTGAAGAACATGATGCGTTCGTCGTTGTCTTCGGGGGTCTCGCGGATTTCGAGGTCGGTAACGGCGTGGTGCTGGAAGTAGTCATCGGAATCAATGAAGTAGACCTGCATACGAGCTGACTGCAAAGTGGCAACCTTGATGATCAGCGGGTGGTCGGAGTTATCAATAACCAGGTTTACCCCTGACAGGCGAATTACTTCGTGGAGCTGGTTGCGGCGTTCGTTGATACAGCCGTATTTGGGCATGAAAGCGCGGGCTTCATAGCCTTTTTCTTGAACTTTCTGGGGAAGGGTTTTCCCAAGCAAGCCCATCGGGGTTTCACGAAGGTAGGGGGTGATTTCCTGGGAGATGTAGAGGATTTTTTGTTTTATGCTCATTGATTCGTAGAAAATGCTGAAAATGCACTATATGACTGCAAAGTTACGACTTTTTCGGCATATAACAAAATATATTCGCGCGTAGGGGTGTATATTAAATTAAATTATGATTTTCGATAAATTTCGGTATTTCGCCCCACAAAATTTCGCAGTTAGAATGTAAATCGCTAAATTTGCAGATTGAACACTCTTTCATCCCTCGTATCATTTTTTATATTTTTTCACAAGATGAAGAAGAACGAACATCATCAGCTTGACATACAGAATTCAAGGACAAGCCGAAATGCGGTATTGTCGTTTGCGTTGGCTGTTATGGCGCTGCTAAGCGCTGTGCTCCCCGCAAATGCCCAATTCTCAGGCAGATCGAAGATTCTTGATCCGATTACCTGGAAAATTTCTGTAGACAATAACGCCACAGCTTCGGCTACTATTCATTTGACAGCCAATATCGAAAGCGGATGGCATCTATACTCGTTGAACCTGCCTGAAGACGGGCCGAATTCAACGGTGATTGATTTCAAACTCCCCGACGGGGTGACTCTCGACGGGCCGCTGACCCCTTCGCGCAAACCTATCGAGAAATATGATGATATGTTCTCGCTGAATCTGTCGTGGTGGGAAAATTCGGTATCATTTACTCAGAAAGTAAAGATCGCAGATGAAAAGACCCATACGGTAAGTGTGTCGGTCTCGTTCCAGGGATGTAATGATGAAACTTGCATCGCGCCTAAAACCGAAGTGCTTGAAACATCGGTCGGCACCGGTCCTGCCGTTGTTGAAGATGTAAAGGCTGACACCGTTGCTGCTGAAGTTCCGGTGGTTGTTGCTGAAGGTGAAGAAGGCGAGAAAGCTGATATTTGGGCACCGGTAGAGTTCCCTGAAGATGCGATGGCCAACGATGCCGATATCGACAATGCATCGTGGTGGGTAATCTTCGTATGGGGCTTTGGTGGCGGTCTGTTAGCGCTGCTTACCCCTTGTGTATGGCCGCTCATTCCGATGACTGTAAGTTTCTTCTTGAAGAAGAGCGGTAGCCGCAGAAAGTCGATTCGCGATGCTGTTATTTACGGCTTGAGCATTATCGTAATCTACCTTGCTCTCGGTCTGGCTATTACAGCTATCTTCGGTGCAAGTAAGTTGAATGAACTTAGTACGAACGCAATCTTTAATATCTGCTTCTTCTTGCTGTTGGTTCTGTTTGGTATCTCCTTCCTCGGAGGATTTGATATCAAGCTCCCGTCAAAATGGACCAACAGTGCTGACGCTCGTGCCGAAAAGGCAACCGGCATCTTAAGCATTTTCTTCATGGCTTTCACCCTGGCATTGGTGTCCTTCTCATGCACCGGCCCGATTATCGGTACCCTGCTGGTTCAGGCAGCTACGATGGGCAACATGGTAGGCCCGGCTATCGGTATGGGTGGTTTCGCGCTGGCGTTGGCTTTGCCCTTCTCGCTGTTTGCGTTGTTCCCCTCAATGCTGAAAGAGATGCCTCGCTCAGGCGGCTGGCTCAACTCGGTGAAGGTAGTGCTCGGCTTCTTGGAATTGGCGTTATCGCTGAAGTTCCTCTCGGTAGCCGACTTGGCTTACGGATGGGGCATTCTCGACCGCGAAGTGTTTATCTGCCTGTGGGTAGTAATCTTTGCAATGCTCGGCCTGTATCTCTTGGGTAAAATTAAGTTTAGCCACGATGGAGATCTCGAACATGTAGGTCTGCCTCGTTTCTTCCTCTCCCTCGCCTCGTTAAGCTTCGCCTTATATCTGATTCCCGGACTGTGGGGTGCACCGCTCAAGAGCGTTAGTGCATTCGTTCCCCCGCTGTTCACTCAGGATTTCAACCTCTATGAGGGTGGCAAGTTCGAGGAGTTTGACGACTATGATAAGGGTATGGCTTATGCCGCCGAAAATAACCGCCCCGTACTGATTGACTTCTCCGGATATGGCTGTGTAAACTGCCGTAAGATGGAAGGCGCAGTGTTTGATACTGGTCGCGTTAGCACTATCGTAAAAGAGAACTTCGTGCTCATCAAGTTGATGGTCGACGATAAAGAAATGTTGCCCGCTCCGATGACCGTAGAAGAGAACGGCAAGAAGATTGTACTTCAGACCGTAGGCGATAAGTGGAGCTACCTGCAGCGCTACAAGTTCGGTGCAAACTCTCAGCCCTACTATATCGTGCTGAATAATTCAGGTAAGGCGATGAATTCAGCTTACTTCTACGATGAAAACGTAGATAAGTTTGTTGAATGGCTCAACTCCGGCCTGAAGAACTATAGCGAAACGCCGGAGTAATCCTGCCCCGACAGATGGTGTATTAATAATTGAATATGGAAAAAATACAACAGCATACTCGCCAAGAGAAACTTGAAGCCTTCGGGCGAGTATTGGATGTGCTCGACACCCTACGTGTTAAATGCCCTTGGGATGCTAAGCAAACTAATGAGTCGCTCCGTCCGAACACGATGGAGGAGGTCTGCGAACTTTGCGAAGCCCTCATCAATGAGGATGATGCCGAGATTCGTAAGGAGTTGGGCGATGTATTACTTCATGTGCTTTTCTATGCCAAGATTGGCGAAGAAAAGGGAGCATTCGACGTAGTGACCGTTTGCGACTCGCTCGCGTCGAAGCTGATCTATCGTCACCCTCATGTCTATGGGCAGACCGCCGCCGATACCGCCCATCAGGTAGAGCTTAACTGGGAACAGCTTAAGCTTAAAGAGAAAGATGGCAATCGCTCGGTGTTGGCAGGTGTACCCGCGACTCTGCCTGCTCTGAATAAGGCTTACCGCATCCAGGAGAAAGCCGCCAACTCGGGTTTCGACTGGGAAGAGGCTGCCGACGTATGGGGCAAGGTGAAGGAGGAGATTGGCGAATTCTCAACCGAAGCCGAACGAGTGCGCACCTTGGAGCATCGTCAGGGAACCTCGGCAGAAGAACTCGCCGACGCTCGCGCCAAGATGGAGGGCGAAATGGGCGATGTGTTCTTCTCACTGGTGAATGCAGCCCGCCTCTACGGCGTCATTCCTGAAAATGCGCTCGAAAAGACAAACAAGAAATTTATTTCACGCTTTAATTATATAGAAAAACGCGCCCGTGAAATGGGACGCAAACTTAATGATATGTCGTTAGACGAAATGGAAGAGCTCTGGCAGGAAGCCAAAACTCAAGGTTAAACCAATTCCAGTTTCGGCTATCTAACTAAGAAACCTAAAATTAAAGAATGATGAAAGCTCTCCGTTTAGCAGCCATCTTGGCATTAGCAGGTTGCGGTAGCGTTATGAATCCTATCCCTGCAGTAGCACAAGTAAACCAACTTGATGCAGAATTCAATGTAATCCCCGACAAGGTAACTCCGACCGACAATGGCATCCGTATCTCGCTCTGCCTGGTTGGTATCCCGACTACCCAGCAGCGCATCGACAGCGTTGACCTCACCATCGGTCCGAAGGTCGTTAAGGCTGTTGCCATCGAGGGTGTAGAATTCGAAAAGGAATTCACATTCGAAGACACCGGTGTACAGGTAATCGAAATCGAATTCCCCTTCAAAGGGCAGCTCCCCAAAACTGCTAACCTAGTTATACACACATCAAAGGGCGACGTTAGCGCCCCCGCTCGCCAGTAATAGCTGAATGATAGTCTGCATTACCGAGAAACCGAATGTAGCTCGAGATATAGCCGAAATCCTCGGAGCCACGAAAAAAGAGCCCGGCTTTTATGAGGGTAACGGATATCAGGTTACATGGACCTACGGTCATCTCTGTACTCTAAAGGAACCGCATGATTATACCGACGCTTGGAAGCGTTGGACCTTGGTTCATCTCCCGATGATACCCCAAAAGTTCGGTATCAAACTAATTCCGGTAGAGAATTACGAACGCCAGTTTAATGTAATCAAAACGCTCTTTTCGAAGGCCGATGAGATTATAAACTGCGGTGATGCCGGGCAGGAGGGTGAGCTTATTCAGCGATGGGTAATGCAGAAGGCAGGTGTTACCTGCCCGGTAAAACGTCTGTGGATATCCTCATTGACCGACCAGTCAATTCGCGATGGGTTCACAAAATTGCGCCCATCAGCCGACTTCGATAACCTTTATTATGCCGGCCTGTCGCGCGCTATCGGCGACTGGATTCTCGGCATGAACGCCACACGCCTCTATTCACTTAAATATAGCTCCCCGGGAAATGTGCTCTCCATCGGACGAGTGCAAACCCCGACGTTGGCCCTGGTTGTTCAGCGCCATAAAGAGATTGAGAACTTCAAACCTGAAGACTTCTGGGAATTGAAAACCCTCTGCAAGGGGGCAACGTTCAATGCCGTATCGGGGCGCTTTATGGATGAAGCTAAAGCTAAGGAGGCGTTGGAGCGTATCAAGCCGTACCCCCTCGTTGTTACCTCGGTTGAGGAGAAGAAAGGGCGCGAAGCCCCGCCTCGCCTGTTCGACCTTACTACATTGCAGGTTGAATGTAACCGTCAATGGGGATGGACCGCTGACGACACACTGAAACTCATTCAGAGCCTTTACGAAAAGAAAGTCACCACCTATCCGCGTGTTGACACTACATATCTTTCCGACGATATCTACCCGACAGTGCCGGGGATTCTTCGGAACATGACCCCTTATGCCTCGCTGACAGCTCCGTTGTTAGCCTTGCCGAAACTCCCGAAGAGTAAAAAGGTGTTCGATAACTCTAAAGTTACCGACCACCATGCTATTATCCCGACCGGTCAGGCTCCGACCTCGCTCGTAGGGAATGAACGCCTAATGTATCATCTGATAGCACGCCGATTTATCGCAGCGTTCTATCCCGACTGTGAGTTTATGCAGACTACGGTTCTGGCTGAGGCAGGCGGCGTTGGCTTTAAGGCTTCAGGTAAAGTTGTCACCTCGCCCGGATGGCGCTCCATCTATCAGAAGCAAGAGGAGCAGCGCCCGGCTGAGGAGCAGAACGAAGGGGGCGATGATAATATTTTGCCGCCGTTCGCCCAAGGGGAAAGTAATCCTCATGAGCCCGGGCTGCTGAAGAAGACAACTCAACCGCCGAAATATTACACTGAAGGTACACTGCTGCGCGCAATGGAATCGGCCGGTAAGACCGTCGACGACGAAGAGCTCCGCGAAGCGATGAAGGAGAATGGTATCGGACGTCCGTCAACACGTGCGAATATCATCGAAACCCTCTTTAAACGCCATTATATCTATCGCAAGAAGAAAAATATCATGGCGTCGCAAGCCGGTATCGACCTTATCGCTACTATCAACGAGGAACTGCTGAAGAGCGCCAAGCTTACCGGTATTTGGGAAAGCCGTCTGCGCCGAATTGAACGTGGCGACTATTCTGCCGGTGAGTTTATCAATGAACTGAAAGGGCAGATTGACCGCATCGTTCGCGATGTGATGTCGGATGCGTCGGCCAGGAAGATTGATACAGGGTCGGTGCCTGGCGCTGAGGCTGCCGTTGCCGGCAATGGAGGTGACGTTCCGAAAAATGGTGGTGGCAGTGCTGCTGCCAAGCCGAAAGCGCAGCGCAAACCAGCTATTAAGAAGTTGGAACAGATCGTCTGCCCGGTATGTGGCAAGGGGCATCTGCTGAAAGGGAATTCAGCTTATGGCTGTTCGGAGTTCCGCAACGGTTGCCGCATGTTACTCCCATTTAGTGAATATCCCGCCGATTTGACTCCGGCAAAGCTGAATACGCAAATCAAGAAGAACTTCAAGACCGCCAAGACCTCATGAGTACCAATGAATTGATTCAATGGATATGCGTTGGCGTAATCTTTATTATAATAATAGTATGGGTTGCGCGCTATCTGTGGGGGCTTGTGAAATGGTCGAAGGCTATAAAGAAGCAAGGCGGCTCGTCGCTGCCCCCCTGTTGTGGAGGCAAAGCAGCAACGAAATCCCCCTGCTTGTCCTGCGAAAAGGAGTGTAAGCTCCCCGGCAACTCCACTAACCCCTTAAACTCCACAAACCACTCGAAATCGCCTCTGCAATAAGGGTTTTTCCTCGAAGTAGAATAGTAATAAGGGTATTTACTTATACCTTTAGATAGCAACAGAGCAGCTAATGCTGATTCGCATTAGCTGCTCTGTTGTTGTGTGTGTGTTTTGCTATATGTGTGTGTCTGAAATGGGATTTAGAAGCTATAGCTTACACCGATAGCGGGGATTACCGCACGGGTTTTGTAGTCGGCGGTGAAAGTCCCGGTTTCGGGAAGTGTGGGGAGCATACCGGTCAGGTTGTTAGCAGCCACTTGCTGGTTGTAAGTGGGGGCAAGGAAGTCTTGGTATTGACCGGTGCCGGTAGAGCCGCAGCCGTGAACATACATGAAAGCTACGTCGACCGAGAGGCCCTTGAGCGGACGGAACGACAGACCTACAGAGGGCTCGATTTTTGTCATACCGGGGGTTTCTGGGTTGTAGTAGTCGGTGTTACAGGGTGAGCAGTCAACCATCATACCGGCACGCACGTCCAAACGATTTGTAACGGCATATTCCGCACCGATATGGTAGGTCATAGCGTTCTTGTAATCCTTTGTGAGGTGCTGGTTGAAAGTTTCGGGCAGCTCGGCAAAGGTGATGTCGAGTTCCTTATATGTGCTCCAGCCGTTGAGCTGCGCGTCAAAGGCGAGTGTCAGCTTGGGGATGGGTTTGTAAGCCACACCGAAAGTCAGCACGTAGGGTGCGGGCATGGTGGCGTCGAAGTTAGCGTAGTTGAGGTTGTCGAGGGTACTGCCAAGAATCTGACGAGCCTGCTCGTTGGCGTAGGTAACAGAGGCGTTACCGGCTTTAACGTGCATGTTCTGCTTAGAGCGGAACGAAGCACCGAACGAAAGGTTGTCGAGAGCGTCCCACATTACACCTACATTCACGCCGAGGGCGAGTTCGGTTTCGCCGGTGAGGTTAACCGATGCGGGAGTGATGTTGCCGTAAGAGGTATAGGGGGATGCAACGCCCTGCATCTGATAGGGAAGACTCATGAGGGTGATAAGATTGTCCATCGATGATGCGGAAACCAGACCCTTGTTGAGGTTAACGCTACCCCAAGAAATCATCAGACCGGCACCAACAGAGAGGTTCTTGGTGATGCGCCATGAGAAAGTGGGCTGCACGGTGAAGACCTTCAGATCGACCGACTGGTTAAGCACTGCACCGCTCCATGATTCAGCCCAGTTGATCGACGAACCGTAGGGGGTATAGAAAGTTACGCCGGCATAGAAATTGTCGTAGATACGGAAAGCTGCCGAGGCGTTAAACGGTGTGGAAACTTTGTTTGAAGTGGTTTGTGTCTGGCCATTGTAGGTGGCTTCAGCGGTAGCTTTGATAGCACTTACACCGGCTGAGATTTCGAAAGTTTCATTAGAGAAGGCGAGTGCTCCGGGATTGAATATTTGGCTTTCAGAACCGAGTTTAAGAGCGACTCCAACGTGACCCATGCCCTCTTGACGGGCACTGAAGGTGTTAACTTGATACCCTTCAGCTGCTGCGGAGAGGGAGATAAATGCCGCGCAGGCGGCCAAAGAAATTTTATGCATTATTCAAACTTAATAGTGAATATGCGACAAAATTACCAATTATTTCCGAAATAGCCAAATTTTTATGTTAAAAGTATGCTCTTCGGCATCTTTTTAAGCAGTGTTAATTTAGGGTTGTTAAAAGGATTTTGGGCTCCTATTATCTTGTAACGCCTACTTCATTTCGATTAGGAACGTTACAAGCGACATGTCGGAGGGAATGTTAAATTTACGACGCAGACGATAGCGCGCTGTCTCAACTCCGCGCACTGTAAGGTTGGTAAATTTAGCGATATCTTTTGTTGAGAGGTTAAGGCGGAGCAGGGCGCAGAAGCGCAGGTCGCTGTGGGTCAGCGATGGGTAGCGCTCGCGCAGGTTGCGGAAGAAGTGCTCATGAATGAGGTCGATGTTTTTCTGGTAAATGTGCCAGAATTCCAAGTCGCTCATGTCCGACTTGATGCGCGAAAGGAGCTCTTTCATCTGTTTGCGCGAGAACCCTTCCTCCGATCCTTGCTGGGTAGAAATAGACTCTTTAAGGTTGTTGATAACCTGTTCGCGCGAGTATACGCCGAGGGCCATTTGGGCTATCTCTTTCCCTTTTTCGCTCAACTCGGCTTCGAGCATCTGGCGATGTTGCTCCGAGAGGAGTTTCTCTTGCTCCAGCATCTTGATGTTCTGCTTGTCGCGTTCAATTTCGAATTCCTTTTGGCGTTTAGCTACGGCGTGGGATGTGATTACTTTCGACACTATCATAATGCCACCCAAGAATAGGATTACATACATTATAATCGCCCACGTCGAAAAGAACCAGGGTTGAGGCACCTGCAGTTTATACTCCAATCGGCTGACAATCTCGCCGGAGCAATTTACGGCTTCGACAATCAGCGAATAGCTCCCAGCCGGCAGACTCGTATAGGCAATTTCAGGCAGTTCGAGCACCTGCTTATTCTTAAGTTCGCCGTTGCGATATAGCTGGAATCGGAATAGAATCAGCTCTCCGCTGAAGTTCGGGAAGGAGAAGTAGAATTTTACGTTACCATCGGATGAGGCTTTTCCGCCACTGTTGACCGAGAGCCATGTCTCGGTATCTTCAGCGGTGTCAATAACCTTTGTGAGTTGTAGCTCCGGCATAAATCTGTAGGTAATACTGTCGGAGACATTGGTGCGGGCGATGCCGTTGTTGAGGTTGAAGTAGGCGTAATCACCATCGAGGCGCACCTTGTCGTTCCCTTCGTTGTTCTCCAGGCCGAGCGATACCACCGGGATATGGCGAATAACCTTGAACTGATTGTTGTTGCCGTCGATGAGGAAGTAGTTGTCGCGTCCGGAGAGCCAGAAGCGTCTACCTCCGGCATCAGTAGCCGAATGGATGTCGGTAGTGATAAATAGACGGTCGTTGAGCTTGGTGAAGGGGGTAATAGTGTCGTTCAGCTCGTTGTAGACATATAGCTGATGGGAGTCGGAGAAGGCGATCGAGCCTCGGATTTTCATTACAAAATTAGCAGAGTTTTCTCCGTCGAAACTACGGAACACTTTAGATGAGGCTACTTTTTTCAGTTCGCGATCCAGCTCAATACGGATAATGCCGCGATTGAGATTTGATGCCCAGATAGTGCCGGCAGCGTCGATTTCGAATTGGCGAATAGGGGCAAAGAGACCGTCGATATTGTTGCTGAAATGCCATTTCCCGGAGT
>CAZKYD010000001.1:18713-22190 GCA_964556875.1 uncultured Alistipes sp. | reverse complement strand
CGGATGGATATATCGTAAATCATACCGATCTGATCGTCGGAACGGTTCGGAACCAGTACTTCTACCGGTATGCCACTACGAATGGTAGCGATGCCATTGTCGAGCGCCAACCATATATTATTATTGTGGTCGCAGAGGAGTCCTAACACGGTGTTGTTGTTCAGACCATTGTCGCTACTGAAATGCCAATGCATTCGGCCGGTGCGGTCGATGGCAAACACACCGTCGCGAATGGTGCCGATTACCATCAGTCCGTCGTTGGTCAGCACGGCACGATTCACCTGCGAAGCCTTCAGCGATGCGTCGATACTCGTTGGAATTGGTTCGATGCGCCCATCGTTATATCGGCGGAAGATGCCGGAATATTCCGTGAGGAGTATGGTAGAGCCGTCGTTGTCGCGCAAGGCGCTTACGATATTGTCGTTGTTGACCTTCGATCGCGGGATTAGAATCTGTGGGTTCTTACCATTTTCGAAGAATCGGTAGTAGTCGCCGTTAATAGCTTGAATGAAGAGGTCAGAGTCGCTGACCTTATGGAAATAAAGGGGGTGGAATCCTTGAGGGAGGGCAGCCCGGATATGTTGACCGTCGTAGGCATATATCGTCTCAAACGACTGGAAATATATCTTGTCATTGCCGCGGAAAATCTTCCAGAAGTCCTCATTTTTTAAGGTAGTGTTCTTCAGTCGGTTTTTAAGGGGATTATAGATGAATTTCCCGGCTTCGTTGCGCTTGAAATATCCTAATTCCTCATAGCTTCCCACAAAAATGCTGTCGCCATCGATATACACACTTCTCACGGCCTGGTCGCCCGGCAGCGGAATCAGTTCCCACTTATATCCGTTAAACAGGAGCAACCCCTTATTATTAGCCACAAAGATATTTCCATTGGCATCTTGGGCGATTTGCCAGTTTTGGGTGCCGGCATTGCGTGCCATTTCCCTCATGGCATAGTTATAAATGACAGGATGGAACGATGCTGCCGGTAGCTGGAATGTAATGCCGAATAAGAAAAATCCTGCAATTATTGTTGCCAATAATTTTGAATGTATTAAAATACATTCGCTATTGTATTCTGTCATAGTGAAGTGTGTTCGTTATGGCTACTCTTTACGTCGCAAAGGTATAAATTATTTTATATTCTTTGAAAATTTTTGCCGAAAATTTAGCATTTTTATCTGAGAAATTATCAAATGTAGAGGTTTTGGCAACGCTCTGTAACATGTGTTAAATCAGAACGTTAAAACGCGAAACGTAGAAATAACGTAGTGTTATACAACATAAAAGTAGTAGTAACGTAGCCGAATATTTTTTACTGATTTTAAATGCCCTTAACTTTGCGATGTCTGATTTGAGAATCAGGCTAACCCTAGACGAAGAAAACCAAACTAACCTTAAATTTTTTATGCAAAAATCCTTTTTAATCATCTTGATGGCCGTGTTCAGCTGGGCAATCTCAGCGAACGCTAAGTCGGTGACAGGTACTGTTACTGATGAAAGCAACGAGCCGTTAGCAGGTGTTTCCATTCAGGTAGTGGGCACTTCTCACGGCACAATGACCGATTATAATGGTGTTTACACTGTGAGCGATGTTGCTGATAACGCGACTATCCGATTCAGCTATATCGGATATACCACTCAAGTAGTAAAAGTCAATGGTCAGTCAACCATTAATGTTACTATGAAAGAAGATATCGCGAAGTTGGATGAAGTAGTTGTAATCGGTTACGGTTCAGCTCAAGCCAAAGACCTTACTTCGCCGATAACCGTAGTAAAAGGTAGCGAACTTTCAAATATCCCGACAACTTCTCCGATGTCGGCATTGCAGGGTAAAGTTGCCGGTGTGAACATTACTAATAGTGGTACTCCCGGTTCAAGCCCTACAGTTCGTGTACGCGGTACAGGTTCGTTCGGCGCAGCCAGCCCGCTGTATGTAGTAGACGGTATGTTCTACGATGATATCAGCTTCCTGAATAATGACGATATCGAAGATATGTCGATTCTGAAGGATGCATCAGCATCAGCTATTTACGGTGTGAAGGCTGCTAACGGTGTGATTATTATCACAACTAAGAAGGGCGCTCGCAATATGCCGGCAAAGGTTTCATATAATGGTTATGTAGGTGTACAGGCCGTTACAAAGCGTCTGAAAATGGCGAATGCACATGAATATGCAACCATGATGCAGGAAGCCAATGCAACCGCTTATAATGATGTACTTCAGAATGCCATTAACCTCTACGGTGGCGATTTCAACTCACTGACTTTTGGCGCCGATACCGACTGGTATAGCGAACTGCTTCGCACCGCTGTTATTACCAACCACTCGCTGAACATTGCCGGTGGTGGCGAACGTGCTACCTACTCCCTTGGTATGAGCTACCTCTATCAGGATGGTATCATGAATTCAGATAACAACAACTACAACCGTTTGAACTTCCGTGCACAGATCGACTACCAGGCAACAAAATGGTTGAAGGTAGGTTTCAACGGTGTATTCTCACAAGCAAATCAGCGTACACCTGACAACAGCGCATGGCAGGTAGCTTACAACGCACCGAGCATTTTCCCGGTTTACGACGAAACTCGTGGCGACGAAGTATATCCCGTTAAATATGCGTCACCAACTCAGATTGGTATTGACAACAATATCTACAACCCGTTAGCAACAGCAAACTCCTCTATTTCAAAGAATAAGACCAACCGCTATTTGGCTAACTTCTATGCTCAGTTCACATTTATTCCGAGCAAACTCGACTTAAAGACCAGCTACGGTAAGAGCTATACCGACGTTCAAGGTATCACCGTAGGAACTCCCTACTATGTTGCTCAGAATCAGCGTTTGGATGTATCTACACTCTCTAAATCCGACACTAAATGGGATAACTTTACATGGGACAACGTGCTGACCTATAAAGATCAGTATGGCGACCACGGCTTCGGCGCAATGGTAGGTTATTCAATGCGTCAGGATAAGTATTCTTACCTGAATGGTACTGTGTCAGATATTCCCACCGATAAGGAAGAATACTGGTATCTCAACAATGGTAATGCTGAAACATTAAAATCAACTGATGAAGGTTATCGTTATCGCAGCCAGTCAGTGTTCACCCGCTTGAACTACGACTATCTGGGCAAGTATCTGTTGATGTTTACCTTCCGTGCCGATGGCACTTCGAAGTATCAGGAAAAATGGGGTTACTTCCCCTCAGTTGGTGCAGCATGGGTGCTTACCAACGAAGAGTTCATGAAAGATCAGAAAGTATTTGATTACTTCAAAATGCGTGCAAGCTGGGGTAAGCTCGGTAACGACGGTGTTGCCGCCAGCGACGGTTTTGCATCAATCACCACCGGTAACGGTGCATCAGGTGTGTTTGGAAGCAATACCTATCCCGGTTATCAGAACAATATCTATTATAGCTATCTGAAATGGGAAGTTGTAAATGAAACTAACGTAGGTTTCAACTTCACCACCCT
>CAZKYD010000001.1:16619-18613 GCA_964556875.1 uncultured Alistipes sp. | reverse complement strand
ATCTGAAATGGGAAGTTGTAAATGAAACTAACGTAGGTTTCAACTTCACCACCCTTAAAGATCGCTTGAATGTTGACTTCGACTATTACTATCGTCTTACCGACAACGCAGTAATTTCTCCGCTGCTTCCCTTCGAAAACTCAACCCTCGCAGGCAATTACGGCCAGATCCTCAATAGCGGCTTTGACCTTTCGCTCAACTGGACCGATCGCATTGGCAACTTCAAATATTGGGTTGGCGCAAATGCTTCGTTCCTCCACAACCGCGTTAAGAAGCTCGAAGGCAAAAATATCATTTCCAGTGGTTCAACCGCTAATATCGTAGGCGAAAAGATGAATCAGTTCTACGGCTACAAGGTTATCGGTATTTATCAGACAGCTGAAGAAGTAGCTGCTGATCCTATCGGTGTAGCTAACGGATGCGAACCCGGCGACCTCATCTACGAAGATGTTAACGGCGACGGTGTGCTCGACGGACAAGACCGTCAGGGCCTAGGCTCTTACATCCCCGACTGGACTTATGGTTTCAACTTCGGTTTCTCTATCAAGAACTTCGACTTCCAGGTAACCACCTACGGCACTGCCGGAGCTAAACTCTTCAACCGCAAACGTGCGCTCCGCTATGCTTCTGCTTACTACAACTTCGACGAAGCTCAGTATAAAGACCGTTGGACCGGCGCAGGCTCAACTAATACTAACCCCTCAGCCGCAGCCCTCTTCAAGAGCTATACAACTCAGTCGGGTAGCCCCAACTCCTACTATGTAGAAAGTGCTGACTACTTCCGTATTCAGAATATCACTCTCGGTTACACACTGAAGAATCTCAAGATGGGTGCTTACAAACTGCCCAGCATGCGACTCAGTTTCACTGCCGACCGTCCGTTTACCTTCTTCAAGGCCCATACATTCATTCCTGAACTTTCAGATGTCAACGGTTGGGATACCGAAGTTTATCCCTTGGCATCGACCTTCACCTTCGGCCTGCAGATTGATTTCTAAACTAATCGTAACTACCTAAAATTCGAATTTTCATGAAATTTCGCAATAAGATATTAGCCGCATCGTTAGCGTCACTCCTGTCGCTCGGCTGCCTCACCTCATGCGACTATCTCGATATCGATCCCGAGGACTCTGTTCCCGAAGAGAGCGTCGACTATACCGACCTGAGCAACATGTATGCTCCCGTATCGGGTGTGTATGGTAAACTCCGTACAGGCGGTACCCACTGGGTTATCAACATGATGACCGTAATCCGCGACGGCGACGTTTGGTCGGGTCGCGTTGACGACCAGGGTGACCTTGTAACTATAGGTAGCAACTTCACCTATGGCTCTTTCTGGGGCATCAAGGAAATGTGGAACCAGTACTATGGTATCATCAAGACCGCAAATGCTGCTCTTGAATCGTTGGAAGGCTATGCCGCCAACATCACCGACCAGACAACAATGGCGAAGAACCTCTCTTATCAAGGAGAAGTTAGAATTATCCGTGCCTACGCTTACTATCGTTTGGCTCAGGAATTCGGCGCTGTAACAATCCTTCGTAGCAACGATCAGACCAGTATGCGTCGTTCAACTCGAGATGCAGTGTTGCGCTATGCGCTTGAAGATCTCGAATTTGCGATCAGCAACTGCGAGACCGTTCACCCTAAGAATGCTGAACACACCGGCGCATATACATCTTATACCGCAGCCGCTCTTGCAGCAAAGGCTTACCTCATCCTGGGTGACTATGAGAACGTAGAACGCACAACCTCCTACATAATCAATTCTAACCAGTTTGACCTTTACAGCGATTACTATCAGCTGTTCAAGATCCCCGGCCAGCTCTGCGAAGAATCTCTTATGGAAGTACAGGCAACTGACTTCGGCATGGGCTCCGGCGATCAGATTACAGTAGACTGCTTCTTTATTGCTTGCGGTCCTAACCTCACCAATTCTGAGTTGAACACCAGCATCGGTGGTTGGAACTTCGTAGGCTACGAAGACTCCTTCC
>CAZKYD010000001.1:6607-16519 GCA_964556875.1 uncultured Alistipes sp. | reverse complement strand
GAGTTGAACACCAGCATCGGTGGTTGGAACTTCGTAGGCTACGAAGACTCCTTCCAGCAATGGGCAGCCGCTCGCGGCGAAACCGTTCGTACTGAAACTTCATTCCTGCGTGCCGATACAACTACCCCCAGCGGCGACTATGTACAGCGCAACGGTAATGCACAGAATACCGACTGCTGGAATGGTAAATGGTACCTCCCCATCAATCAGTTGACCACAGGCCGAACGGATTACGGTGGCGCCAACAACGTCCGCATCCTGCGTTATGCAGAAGTTCTGCTGATGAACGCCGAAGCTTTAGTACGCCAAGGCAAGAGCGGTGACACTTCCTTCAACAAGGTTCGTACACGTGCTCAGATGCCTACCCTTTCAGGTGTAACTGTCGACCAAATCCTTGACGAACGTCGTATGGAACTCTGCTGCGAATGGGGTACTCGTTATGAAGACCTTATGCGTACCGGACAAGCTGCTTCTGTACTTCCCAATTGGACTGCTGACAAAGCTTATTATCCCGTTCCTACCGACCACGAGGCTGATTATCCCGAACTTCGCGAAGATCCTATCGAATAATAAAACACTCATAGAATGAACAACCGCATTATAGCCTCTGCTATAATCGCGCTTGGTATCACACTCACCCCAAATGGGGTGAGTGCTGTACCCGGCGACTCGATTGTAGTGGTAAAAGGTCAGGTAAGTGACTATTATATACCTGTTGTTACGCAACATTCTATCACCGGAATTGTAACCGATGAGAACAACCGTCCGCTCGAAGGAGCTACGGTGATGTTCCCGGCGAGCCCGATTCATTGTAACACAGACGTTAACGGACGCTTCACTCTTACCGGTGTGGATTCCGACTCGTTGCTCTATGTATTTTACCCCGGGAAGGAGCTTGAAAATCATCCCGTTGGCGCCGACTATACGAATGTCGCCGTAAAGCTTCGCCCCGAGCAGCAACGCTATATTGCGCCTCGCGCTAAGGCGCAGGCTACCCAGTGGTATAACGCTGCTACTTATGCTCCTCAAACCTTTTGTAACCCGATAAATATAAGTTATAACTTCGAGCCCTATAATAATAATGTATTGGCCGAAGGTTCGTTCCGCTCATCTGCCGACCCTATGGCGCTGATGTATGGCGACGAATGTTTCCTCTTCTCTACCAATCAAGACGGATTCCATTATTCCAAGAACCTGACGGACTGGGAATTCGCGCCGGCAAGTTTCAAACGCAAGCCGACAAACGACGACCAATGTGCGCCGGCGGCTTACGTTGTTGCCGATACGCTTTTCTATACCGGCTCTACCTATGAAGGGCTCCCGGTATGGTATACAACCTCACCGAAATCGGGCAAATTCCGCCGTGGTGTAGAACGCAACACACTCCCTTCGTGGGATCCCTGCTTGTTCCTCGACGATGACGGAAAACTCTACCTATATTATGGCTCCAGCAACGAATACCCCTTAAAGGCGGTGCAGGTGAGCCGTATGGATTTCTCTCCGATTAGCAAGATTTATGACGCGCTGGCGCTCCACCCCAAAGATCATGGTTGGGAACGCTTCGGCATGAATAACGACGATGAAGTCACCCTTGCCCCCTTCACAGAAGGGGCGTATATGACCAAGCATAACGGCAAGTATTATCTGCAGTATGGTGCACCGGGCACAGAGTTTAAGGTCTATGCTGACGGTGTGTATGTCTCGGATAATCCTCTCGGGCCATTCGTCTACCAGAAGCATAACCCTATGAGCTATAAGCCCGGCGGATACGTGCAGGGTAGCGGTCATGGAGGTACATTTGCTGATAATGCGGGTAACTACTGGCATGTATCAACCTGTATGCTCTCGTTGAAATATAAGTTTGAACGCCGCATCGGGCTCTATCCCGTAGGGTTTGATGCCGACGGGATAATGTATAGCTCGGCAGCCTTTGGCGACTATCCAAACTGGAATGTCGAGAAAAATATCGCCAATCCCGCCGACCGCTTTACCGGCTGGATGCTCCTCTCGTATGGCAAACCGGCAACGGTTTCGAGCTACGACAACGCTGAGCGTTATCCTGCTTCAGCCATTACTGACGAAAGCTTGCGCAGCTATTGGGCAGCAGCCTCCGGCAACCCCGGCGAATGGGTGATTGTCGACCTTGAAAGTCCGAAAACCGTTCAAGCTATCCAGGTAAACTATTACGACCATAAGGCGCAGCAATTTGACCGCGCTAACGACATTTATCATCAGTATCGCATTTTCGCCTCTGAAAATGGCGAAGATTGGACGCTGGTAATCGACAAGAGCGACAACGATCGCGATGTGCCTCACGACTATGTTGAGTTGCAGTCGCCTCTGCGAGCTCGCTATATTAAATTGGAAAATCTACATATGCCCACCGGGAATTTCGCGCTGTCGGGATTACGCGTCTTCGGTTCTGCCGAAGGGGTAGCACCTGCCGCCGTGAAGAAACTGAAAGTAGACCGCGATAAGGCTGATCCGCGCAATGCCATGATCAGCTGGACACCGGTCGATGGGGCATATGGCTATAATATCTATTATGGTATCGCGCCGGATAAACTTTACAATGCGATAACGGTTTACGGCGATACTCAGTATGACATGCGAGGGTTAGACCGCGCTACCGAGTATTACTTCTCAATCGAAGCACTCGGAGAAAGCGGATGTTCCCCTCTTTCGAAAGTTGTAAATAAGTAAAATTATAATCTAGGTATGAAGATCATAACCACAATCATGAAGAGTTTGGTAGCCGGGCTGGCTATCGTTGGTTGCGCGTCATGTACGGCGTGTTCCTCTAACAATTCTACGCCCGATCAGACCGACACCGATAAAAAGACTACCGAATTTGCCAACGACGACGAATTCCTTGACTTCCTGCAGAAGAAGCATTTCAACTATATGTGGGATGGCGCGGAAGCTACATCAGGCTTGGCCTGCGAGCGTATTCATCTGGATAACGACTATCCGCAGAACGACCGCAACACAATCACCACCGGTGGTAGCGGTTTCGGTGTAGCCGGACTGATTGTAGCTATCGACCGTGGATTCATTACTCGCGATGCCGGCGTTAAGCGTCTGCAAAAAATCGTAGACTATCTGGCGAAGGCTGATCGCTATCATGGCGTTTGGTCGCACTGGATGGATGGTCCCACCGGCAAGACAATCCCCTTCGGGACTAAAGACGATGGTGGCGACCTGGTTGAAAGTTCATTCTTGATGACGAGCTTGCTTTGTGTGCGCGAATATTTCAAGAACGGCAACGAAGAGGAGAAAAAGCTTGCTGCTGATATCGACACACTTTGGCGCGAAATGGAGTATGATTGGTACACCAAAGGTGGCGAGGATGTGCTTTATTGGCACTGGTCGCCCAACTATGCTTGGGAGATGAATTTCCCCTTGGAAGGTTATAACGAATGTTTGATTACCTATGTGCTCGCAGCAGCTTCTCCCACTCACTCAATTCCCGCGTCGGCTTACCATAAAGGATGGGCTCGTTCAGGCGGCATCAAGAGCGACGTAACTTTCCAAGGCTTGCCGCTCGGAGTGAAACATAACGGAGCTGAGGCTACCGGCGGTCCGCTTTTCTGGGCCCATTACTCCTGGATTGGGCTAGACCCGCGCGACTTGAAAGATGAATACGCCGACTATTGGGTAGTAACTCGCAATCATGCGATGTCCGATTATCTCTACTGCGTAGCTAACCCGAAAGGCTACAAAGGTTATAGCAAAGATTGCTGGGGCCTGACAGCCAGCTACTCTATTGATGGCTATTCAGCTCATGCACCGAACAACGACCTGGGAGTGATTACCCCGACAGCCGCCTTATCGTCGTTCCCCTATACCCCCGAAGAATCGATGCGCGCTGCGAAATATTTCTATGCGAAGGGGGATTGGTTGATGGGAAAATATGGCTTCTATGATGCCTTCTCAGAGCAGAAAAACTGGGTATTGCCCCGCTATCTCGCCATTGACCAATTGACCATCGCGCCGATGATTGAAAATTATCGTAGCGGCCTGCTCTGGAACCTCTTTATGGGGGCTCCCGAAATCAAAGAGGGGCTGACAAAGCTCGGTTTTCAATCGCCGAAAATCTAATCGTCGAACTACTCGACTCTAACAACAGGAAACTAAAGTAACAAAAATATAAACCTCATAGAATATGCAAATCATAAAGAAGATAACCATGTTTGCAGCCGGGATGACGCTCTGCGTAGCCGCTTCGGCGCAGACGGAAATGGATACGTTCATCAATGATTTGATGAGCAAGATGACCTTGGAGGAGAAACTCGGTCAGCTGAATCTGCCTGGTGCAGATGATATCGTTACCGGTCAGGCAAAGAACAGCAATATCGGTGAGAAGGTTTCGCAAGGCCTTGTTGGCGGTGTGTTCAATGTCAAAGGGTGCGCAAAGATGAAAGATTTGCAGCGCGTTGCCGTTGAGGAGAGCCGCCTCGGAATCCCTCTGATTTTCGGTATGGACGTTATCCACGGTTATGAAACCGTGTTCCCTATCCCCCTGGCAATGTCGTGTAGCTGGGATATCCCCGCTATCGAGGAATCGGCGCGTATCGCTGCTAAGGAAGCTTCGGCAGCCGGTATCTGCTGGACTTTCTCACCTATGGTAGATATTAGCCGCGATCCTCGCTGGGGACGTGTTTCGGAAGGTAGCGGTGAGGACCCGTTCCTCGGCTCAGCTATCGCCAAGGCTATGGTGAAGGGTTATCAGGGAGATAACTACTCCACCAATGAGAATATCATGGCTTGTATTAAGCACTTCGCGCTCTACGGAGCTCCCGAAGCCGGCCGTGATTATAACACGGTTGATATGTCGCGTCAGCGCATGTATAACGAATATTTTGCGCCTTATAAGGCAGGCGTTGAGGCCGGTGCCGGCAGTATTATGACTTCGTTCAACACCGTTGACGGCATCCCCTCTACCGGAAATAAATGGCTGCTCACTGATGTGCTTCGCAATCAGTGGGGCTTCAATGGCTTCGTTGTTACCGACTATACCGCCATTCTGGAGATGATCGACCATGGTATGGGGCGCAACCTTGAGGATGTATCTGTTTTGGCTTTGAAGGCCGGTACGGATATGGATATGGTAGCTGACGGTTTTGTTGGTGAAATTCCGAACGCCTTGAAAGAGGGCCGCGTAACTATGGAGGATATTGATAAGGCTGTGCGCCGTATTTTGGAAGCAAAATATAAGCTCGGCCTCTTTAAGAATCCGTATAAATATCTCAATCCCGAACGCGAAAAGACCGACATCTATACCGCCGACAGCCGCGCGAAATCTCGCCGTCTGGCTACCGAATCGTTCGTTCTGCTGAAGAACGAAGGGGATGTGCTCCCGCTGAAGAAGAGTGGCAAAATCCTGCTGGTAGGCCCGCTGGCTGACACCGGTGCGAATATGCCCGGCACGTGGAGTGTGGCTGCCGATTTCGGTCGCTATAAATCAATTCTGAAGGGACTGAAAGACGCCGTTGGCAAGAAGGCTGAAATCCTTTATGCCAAGGGTTGCAATATCGAAGCTGATTCCGTCTTGGAGGCTAATGTTAGTATGTTCGGACGTGCTATCCGCGATGGCCGTTCAGCTGAGGAGATGAAGGCTGAAGCCGTTCGTCTGGCAAAGAAAGCCGATGTAATTGTTGCCGCTATGGGCGAAACTTCGGAATATAGCGGTGAATGTTCATCGCGTACAAACCTGGAATTGCCGTCGGTTCAGCGCGAACTTCTCGAAGAGCTTTTGAAGCTGGGCAAACCGGTTGTAATGCTGAACTTCTCCGGCCGTGCTACGGTGATGAACTGGGAGATTGAAAATGTTCCCGCAGTAATGAATGTGTGGTTTGGTGGTTCTGAAACTGCCGATGCGATTGCCGATGTAATCTTTGGTGATGTAGCTCCGAGCGGGAAACTGACAGCCACCATGCCTCGCAGCGTAGGCCAAATTCCTATCTATTATAACCATCTTAACACCGGACGGCCGATTGATGAGTCGAATCCCGGTTTCCAGAAGTTCCGCAGCAACTATCTCGATGTTCCCAACTCACCGCTGTTCCCCTTCGGCTACGGCTTGAGCTATACAACTTTCGATTACTCAGATATGGCTCTCTCGAGCGATGTGCTTGACCAGAATGGCTCACTGACCGCATCGGTTAAGGTGACGAATACCGGCAAGGTGAAGGGCGACGAAATAGTGCAGATGTATATCCGCGATAAGGTTGGCAGCATTGCTCGTCCGGTAAAAGAACTTAAAGGTTTCGAGCGTATCAGCTTGAATCCCGGCGAATCAAAGACTGTAACCTTCACTATCACTCCCGAACTGCTGAAGTTCTATAATTTCGACCTCGAATATGTAGCCGAACCGGGCGATTTCGACCTGATGATTGGTCCGAATTCCGCCGACGTTCAGACGCTTCATTTCACTTTAAAGTAAATTGCCGATTGGTAATCATTAGGTAGATATAGGAAGCCCCGAGCTATGTTCAAGTAAGCATTGGACGAGCTCGGGGTTGTTTTTTTTGGCCTATAGCCTTATTTTCTGTTATGTCAATAACTCTCTACTTTAGAGTTAAGGGGATTAGCGGGGTAGACTCGTAGCGCGGCAGGGCGATGAGTTGCACGGAGTTCATGCGGGCATACGGCGAGTTAGAGCCGTCACACACTTTCGCGCCGGCTTCGGTCAGCGCTTTTTCAACAACTTGCAGTGCGATTTCGGGGGTGTTGTTATCCTTGCTGAGATGGCAGAGGAAGATGTTGCGCAGCTTCGGGGAGAAAATCTGCTTGAGATAATCAGCCGTGACGCAGTTGTTAAGGTGGCCTGTCTCGGAGCGAATACGTCCTTTGAGATATTCGGGGTAGTTGCCTGCCGAGAGCATACCTTCATCATAGTTGGCCTCAATCATCAGATAGTTGGCCTGGCGCATATAGAAATCCGCACGCTCGGAGATGCATCCCAGGTCGGTAGCGACAACCAGGTTGTGCTCGCCGTGGACGATATGGAATCCGGCGTTGTCGGTGCCATCATGCATCACTTCGAACGCGGTAATGGTGAAGTTGCCGATGGAGAAGGGGTGCTCTTTATATATTGCGCGATGATAATCTTTGATTCGATTAGAGATGTTATGACGCCGGAGCATACCGTTGAGCACCTTGGGGGTGCAATACACTAACATGTTTTTACGCTTGCGAACCAGGGTGTAGACATAGCGCACATGATCGGAGTGGTCGTGGGTCAGCAGAATCCCTTTAATGGAGTCCATTTTGATACCATAACGACGAAGCTCGGCGATAACTTTATCGGCTTCGACGCCGGCATCAATGAGGATGCCTTGTTCGCCATCGCCGATATATGCACAGTTGCCGGAACTGCCGGAACCGAATGAAATGAAGTTCAAGCGTTCGGTGGTAGGCTTTACTTCCAAGGGGGAGAAGTCGCTATCAGCGAAGAAGTCGGTTGACCGACGCTTTTCTCCATAAGATTTTTGCAAATTGGCCTCACGAAGAGCCTCCTCGATAACGGGGTGTAACGGCTCTTGTCCGAGGTCGGGAAGCAGACCGTCGAACAAACCCGGAAGGGAATCGTTAATTATAGGTTTCTTGTACCTGGCCATTGCAAGGTGATTTTTGAATGAATTCAAGCTCAATAACAGCTTATAGATAGACTACGAAAGACAAGAAATGATAGGGCACTTAATAATTGACTGTGTCGTGTCGGATTAAAAGAGAAGGAAGATTGTCGGGATTTTGTCGAAATCATATTTCTCTTTTGCCCATCGATTTAAGGGGAGGGTTTGGATGCGCTCCTTTTCTCCGGTAATATCGGAGGCGACGCAAAGCATTCTGTTCCCGGATAAGGTTGCGGCAAGCTCAGCGATGAGCTTGTTGTTGCGATACGGGGTCTCGATGAAGATTTGGGTTTGACGTTCTTTTATGATACGTCGTTCCATCTCTTTCAACTTGGCTCCGCGTTGCGGTTGGTTGATCGGTAGATAGCCGTTGAAGGCGAAACTCTGGCCGTTAAATCCTGAGGCCATTAGGGCTAACAGGATGCTCGAAGGCCCTACGAGGGGCACAACTTTGAGCCCTTTGCGTTGGGCTACGGCTACCACGTCTGCTCCGGGATCGGCGATTGCCGGGCATCCGGCCTCAGAGATTACTCCCATCGGCTTCCCCTCTTCTAAGGGGCGCAGCATTTGCGGAACTTCGTCGAGCGAAGTGTGTTCATCGAGAACGGTGAATTCAAGGGTGTCAATGTTGATTGACCGGTCACATTTCTTGAGGAAACGTCGCGCCGAGCGAACGTTTTCTACAATGAAATGTCGAATCTCCTTTATGGGCTCCAGGTTGTAGGCAGGCAGCGACCGTCCGATAGGGGCGTCGTTGTCCAGCGGGACCGGAATCAGATAAAGGGCAGATTCTATCATAGAGATTTTACTTTTTCAGCGAAGGCATGCATTTTGATGGCAGCTTCGGCAGCTTCGCTACCTTTGTTGCCGAGGGGGCCACCGGCGCGGTCGAGAGCGTCTTGCTCGTTATCAACGGTAAGCACACCGAAGATTACGGGGATGTCGCAGTCGGCGTTGAGGGCGGTGATGCCCTGGGTTACGCTCTGACATACATAGTCGAAATGAGGTGTACCCCCGCGGATTACGCACCCGAATACGATTACAGCATCGTAGAGCGACGCTTCGATCAGCTGCGAGGCTGCAAAGGTTAGCTCAACGGCTCCGGGCACCGAGTAGCAGTCTACCTGGTCGTCGTTAAATCCTTCCTGGCGGAACACCTGCATGGCGCCCTCGGTCAGTCGGGATGTAATGTGACCATTCCATTCGGCGGCAACGATTGCCACTCTCATGTTATCTACTTTTGGGAGGTTGCCTTTAGGCGCCGCTCCTGCAAGGGAAGTTGACATATGTATGTGTTTGTTTTTATATTGAACGTCCGGTTCAAACTTAGCATTAAGCCGGAAGTTGAGGTTCAAGGATTAATAGCAGCCTTTACTGCGAGCAGCATGGCCAAGATAGCCGCCGTGGTGGCGTAAGGCATATTGCTCAGCGGTAAACCCGGTTTCGCGCATTACATTTACTACTAAGATGTCGCCAATGACGGTCATCATTGTGGTAGATGTTGTCGGAGTTAATCCGAGGGGGCAGACTTCTGCAGCACCGCCTGTGAAGAGAGTTGCATCGGCTAATTCGGCTAACGGGCTATTCAGATTGCCGGTAATGACAATGATAGGTATTGTTGGAATTAGTCGGCGAGCGAGGTCGACGAGCTCTACGATTTCGCGGGTTTTCCCGGAGTTTGAAATCAATAGCATAACGTCGTTCTCTTGTAAGATACCTAAGTCGCCATGTTGGGCTTCAGCGGGATGGAGATTAACGGCCGGGATTCCTGTAGAGCAGAATGTGGTTGAAATATTCATTGCAATCTGTCCGGCTTTCCCCATTCCGGAGGTGACCAACTTGCCACCTTTTTTGCTGACATGATCGACTATGAGGTTTACGGCACGTTCGTAATCGTCGGTGACCGGTATATTCTGGATAGCGCGACTCTCAGCGAGGAGGATTTCGCGCATAGATTCTTTAATCTCCATTCAGTCGGGTGATATATGTCTAATTTATCGACTACAAAGATAAGGTATTATTCGCGATTTTCAAAATTTAATAACGCATTTACCCATTTTTTTGGCACTTCAATACCGGAGGCGGTTTTGGGGTCGAATCCGGCCATTACGGTTTTCGCCGTACACTTTACGTCGCCTGTCTGGGGGTTGAAAATGCGCTGCTCGAGGATAAAGCTGTGGACCGAAATTTTTCCTACGGTGGTGACAACGGTCAGGGGTTCTTCGAAGTAGGCCGGCGAGTAGAAGCTGGAGTTGATGTTGACAACTACTACGGT
>CAZKYD010000001.1:0-6507 GCA_964556875.1 uncultured Alistipes sp. | reverse complement strand
CAATCTTCTGATGATTCTCGTTCAGAATCTCGTTGTTATTCTCTTGATTTTTCATCTTTCAAATTCTTCAATCTACTTTTTTGTGTTGTAAGCTATGGGGAATTTAGTGGAGCTGGATGGAGGTGAGGACTTCGCGGCCGAGGATGTCATTGATGGCTTTGCAGATGGCTTCGCGACGGAATGAGAGCTCGCTTTTCAGGGGGCCGGAGGAGATGTAGACGTGGAGCACGTTGTTCTTGACGTAGCGACGAGTTGTGTAGCGATTTACACCGGAGCCGACTACATCGGTCCAAAGGCTGGCAGCCCTCATGGCGAGGATGTCGTCGCGACGGGCAGAGGTGTCCATTACGCGATCAATAATCTGGCGGATTGACATCGGTTCGGTGCGTTTCATCTCAGTAGCTTTGGGGGATTAATCTAATGGACTGAATTCGCCATGGTCAACTAACCATGAGCTATGGCCGGCGGTAGCTGTATGCTGCATGATATGGTCGAGGTGCTGACGGTTGGTGTCGGTGATAAAAATCTGACCGAATCCATCGCCTGAGACGACTTCAACCAGGCGCTCTACGCGTTCTGAGTCCAGGCGGTCGAATACGTCGTCGAGGAGCAGTAGCGGCTTCATGCCGGAGGCTTTTTCGAGGAAGCTATATTGCGCTAAGCGGAGCGCGAGAGTGTAGGTCTTGCATTGCCCTTGCGAGGCGATACGTCTGACGGGCATCTCGTTGAGCTTAAGGTCGAGGTCGTCGCGATGCGGCCCGACAGAGGTGTAGCCCACGATTTCGTCGTGGCGGCGTGCCGAGTCGAGCACGGCTTGATAACCGCGGGGTTCAGCTGCCAGATGGCTTTTCAGGGCGATAGCCGGGGTTTCGCCGTCGGCAGCAATTTGGCTGTATCGTTGGGTAAAGATTTCCGTAAGTTCTTCCACCCATTTTTGGCGTGCCGAAGTGAGATATTCGGCAGAGCGCTCCATGGTGATTTCAACCGAAAGATATAGGCCGGGGTCAACGCAGTGGTCGCGCAGCAGCTTGTTGCGTTGCTGCAGGGCTCTGCCGTAGCGGATAAGATGGTCGAGATAAACCGGGTCGGCTTGCGAAATCACCATATCCATCAGTCGGCGACGTTCTTCGCCGGTGCCGGTAATCAATGCACTGTCGGCAGGCGAGACCATCACTAACGGGAATGCTCCGATATGGGCGCTCAAGCGGTCATATTCCTTGCCGGAGCGTTTGAAGCTTTTGCGCTTTCCGGGTTGCAACCCGAAAGTTAGTTCCTCCTCCAATCCGCGGCGCAGATAGTTGGCGCGCAGAGTTGTGAACCCTTCGCCACGTCGAATAAGCTGCATATCCGGTATCCCAGAGAAACTTTTGCAGAAACTCAGATAGTAGACCGCATCGAGAAGATTGCTCTTCCCCATGCCGTTTTTCCCTAAAAAGCAGTTGACTTTCGGCGAAAACTCCAGGCGAGCTTCCGGGATATTTTTGAAGTTGGTGATTGCCAGACGATTTAGCTGCACGACCAAGAGGTTTTTTTATTCTGTTAGTAGATGAAGGGCAAACTTACGATAAACAGAGCGATACTGTAAAGCAGGATCAGCATGGCGGTCTTCCCCAGGCAGGGGTTGAGGGCGCTCCCCTCATGGGTGCGCAGATAGCGCCAAAGGAGGATGTGGCCGATGAGGTATAACGCCGGGAATATCATTACCCACATTCTGCCGGCTGAGAGCCACATCGTTAGAGTTAACAGTACCCCCAAGAAACCGTTGACGAGGTATGCCCAAGCTACCGTGTTGCGACCAAACACAACGGCTGTGGTCAGTTTGTTGACGGCTAAGTCGTCTTCGTAGTCGCGATAGTTGTTAACGATGAGGATATTAGCGGAAAGCAATCCCATCCCAAATCCGGCCATAGCGTCAAAGCCTGAGAAGTAGCCTGACTGCAGATAGAAGGTGAAGCTTACGGGAATCATTCCGTAGAACACGATTACCGCCAGTTCGCCCATCGCGTTGCGAGATAGGGGGAATGGGCCGGCAGAATAGCCGAGAGCACCGATGAAGATAAACAGTCCGGCTAAGATTAGCCACCAACCGCCCCAATAGATTAGCGATAAGCCTAACAGGGCTGCGATGCCGAAGGTGATTGACATTGCGCGCTGCATAGCCATCGGGGTGATATCCCCTTCGGTAACGCCGCGGCGGAAACCTTCACGCCCCGGGCGATCGAGTCCGTCTTTGAAATCGTAAAATTCGTTTGCAAAGTTGCTCCCGATCTGGGCTGTCAACGCAAACAGCAGGCAAATCAAGGCAGGCAGCCAGTCGAAATGCCAGAACTGAATAGCCAGGGCTGTGCCGACGATAACGCCGGAGGCAGAGGCGGGAAGGGTTCGTAGGCGCATGGCTTCCAGCCATACGGCTACACGGCTACGCGGTTGCGCAGCGGAATTTTGCTGTTGAGGAGCAGAATTGTGGTGTATCGGTTTATCTTGGTTCATTAGGGTTTGCATAAAACTATATGCAAAATTACTGTTTTTCCATGAAAAACCGTGCGCCCGGGGGTAAGAAAAGTGGACGTTAGCGCAGGAACTTCGGTGCTTGCATATAGAAGCCGAATGATAGACCGACATTCCAGTTGCGGGCAGGGTAGCTGAGATAGTTTACGTAGCCGCAAATAGAGGCGAAGGGGAGATTGTAAACAAGGTCGAGCTCGGTGATTACTTCCGGATTGCGGAACCATTTGCCATAATATGCGCCGCCGGTCGGCTCATCAAGTTCAATACGTCTGAACGGCATAAACACACTGGCCGACAGGCGAACTTGTGCACGCGACAGCGGACTCCATACCGGCACGATGCCCACGGCAATAAATGAATTTGCGCGGAAACGCTTGTTGAACACCGAGGTTGTAGATGGGGTAGGGGTAAAGCCGGGCGCGTTCACAATCGAGGCGTAGTAGGTGTCGAGCAGTTTGCGGTTGGAAACGAGTACATCCCAGGAGGTGCCGAACGAGAAACTGTTGGAGATTGGGAAGTATGCGCTACCGTTAAATTCGGCTTGCAACCAGTGGGCATTGCCGTCAGTGAGGCGGAGCTCTTCGCCCGGTGTGCTTAGGCTGAAATGATATTTGCCGAGGGTTTGCAATACGCTAAGGTGGAGGTCGTAGCCGTCGGCAGGATAGAGCTGGTTGTCGAGATTGTCGAATTCCAAACGTCCGATAGCCTCGCCGAGATTATAGAGGATACGTTGACGCTCGGTAGAGCTGAAGTCGCCATTCTCCGAGGAGTAGAAATAGTCGCGAGATTGGCCGCCACCCACTCCGATGGAGGCTTTGCCGGAACGGCCTACAGCCCAGCCATAGCGTAGACGTGCGAAATCTTCGTGGCGGGTTATGAATGCCGGAGAATTATCCTCGTAGAAAAGCTTATCGCTTTCGTAGAATTTTTGGCGAGATAAGACTCCCTCAAGTTCGAGAGCGGTAGGGATGCCGGAGGGGAGGAACAAGCGGCCGAGCAGTTGCGCTGCCATATAATTCTGCCCCACCCATCCCATCGCTTTTATCTGTGCAGAGCGGAACGATATGGCTGAATAGTCGGCAGAGACGAAAATCATCGAATTAATCGAGGAGGAAAGGTAGCCACCAGCGCCCAACGAGAAATTGCTCTTCACCTTTGCGTCGAGGTCGAGCGTAAAGAGTCCGGTGTTGGGGTTGTAGATTGCTTGGGGGAATAAGTTGCGCAGACGCCCGGGGGAGATGGCGCTGTAGTAGGCTAAGCGGGCATGGTCGATGCCGAAAGTGTCGGCTTTGTGTGAGCGGAACAAGCGGGCTATGTAGGCATTCTGCTGCGGTGTGCCACCGACGACACTTACCGAGTCGAAGCGTACATAGGGGCTCTTCGACTTAAATTCGCTGCGTAGCAGACGGCGTGTGGCTGCCGGGATGCGGGAGGTGACGCGGTTTTTTATCGAATCCATCATCTCGCATGCGGTGGCGTAGCCTATAGCACTAATTTCCTTAGCCTTACTGAAATCCAGGAGCGAGAAGCGGCTTACATCTACATGAATTCTGATACCTTCATCGGCCGGAAGTGTGTAGTCGTTGTTCTGGATAATCATGTTTTCCAACTGGCTGATGATGCTTGCCGATGGGGGTGCATTTTCGCTGTGAACATCTACTCCAATCATGATGTCTGGCGCGAAATCTTCGCGCATAACGTCGACCGGAAAGTTGTCGTAAATCCCACCGTCGTAAACATAAACGCCATCCAGCTTTATCGGCTGAAACACCGGTGGGAACGTCATTGACGCACGGATAGCATCGCTCAGACTTCCCGAGCGGCATACGATTTTATGCTTTGCGATAACGTCGGACGCTACGCATCGGAACGGCACAAACAGATTGTTGAAGTCGCCGCCACATTGAGCCGTGTAACCAGCAAAAAGATCCATGAAAGCAAAGTTCATCGGGAGCGACGAAATCAGGCTTGATGGTAGCAACGATGACGCTCGGTCGAGTGAATCCTTCTTTGAGATATTGATATTGAGTTCGCCGAACGCCGGAGTCTTAGGTTTCTTGACAAAATAATATGTAAGGTTCGGGTCGATTTGGCCGGTTGACCAGTCGGAAAATCCTTTTGAGAGAATCAGGTCGAGCATCTCGTCGGTAGTGTAGCCTGCGGCATACAGTCCACCGATAATGGCGCCCATCGAGGTGCCGGCAACGTAGTCAATCGGGATGTCGTTCTCCTCCAACGCCTTAATTACACCAATGTGGGCCAACCCCTTGGCGCCACCTCCGGAGAGCACCAATCCAACAGACTGGCCCGACGGCACCTCGGGCACCGCAGTCGGCGACAAAGTGATAGTCGAGTCGGCCATGATGTCATAGTCGGCCTCGCTATTTTGTGCTACGGCGATAACGTAAACGAAAAATAGGGATATTATAGATGTAAGTCGCTTGAAATCCATATGTTAACTATTAAAACAATGGTCTATAAGGAGTTGTTCGAGAGAAATCTACCCCAAATTTATAAATAATATTTGTTTCTTTAATAAAAAATGTATACATTTGCGCATCTACTATTCAAAATTCAATACAAATAAACAACATTCGTCATTCTTATGGAAGAATTTCAGCAACAGGGTCCCCAGTCAGCCCCCTCTGTCCCCGAAGCCCCCGCAATGGACTTCATGACTGCAGTTAAGACCTGCTTCTCTAAGTATGCCACATTCTCCGGCCGTGCTACTCGTGCCGAGTATTGGTGGTGGACATTGGCTATGGTGATTGTTTCGGTAGCCGCAAGCTTTATTAACCCCATTGTCTCGTGGGTAGTTGCATTGGCTACATTTATCCCCTCATTGGCGGTAGTATGGCGTCGTCTGCACGACATAGGTCGCGCCGGAGGTTGGTACTTTATCTGCTTCATTCCTCTCGTAGGATGGCTTCTGCTTCTTTATTGGGAAGTAAAACCGTCAGAGCCGTGTGACAACCGTTTTGGTCCCTATCTCGGATAATCTAAGGTTCGAATCAGTAACAAACTTTTTCTTTGCGCTCATCAGCTTTAAACAGCTGTATGAGCGCAAATTGTTTTTCGCACAAATCTGATAATAGTGTGCAATAAAATCCCGTATTTATAAAACGTTAACAGAAAATTAGCTTTATTGGTAAACAATCTCTTGGAAAACGGGCTCCAAATTACTAACTTTGTACAGCTTCAAACGAGAAGCTATCTTTTTTGGCGCATTTTTGCTAACCCCCGCGCCTATAAATAATACCGAAAAATGACGAAGAAATTCTATATAATAATAGTGCTAATGCTCGCTGCCATAGTTCCTATGACGGCCGCAAAACGTACTACTAGCAAGAAGGCTACTACAACGAAAGTCGTTAACGCGAAATCCGCAGCTAAGAAAGCTATGGACGATAACGACATGAAGTTGGCAGCAGTCTCCAAGACGAATCCCTTCGAAATTGTGCCTGCCGCCGGAATGGAAATTCTCGGTGACATCGACGACTCTTCGGTTGATGTAGCGATGGTTGGCGATATGCTCAACTATGCTCGTAAATTTATGGGCACACGTTATGTCAGCGGCGGTAGCTCTCCCAAAGGCTTCGATTGCTCAGGCTTCACCTCGTATGTCTACCGTCAGTTCGGTGTGCAACTTTCTCCCTCCTCTTCCGCTCAGTATAACCAAGGAAAGAAAGTGAACCGCACCGAGATTCAGCCCGGCGACCTGCTGTTCTTCACCGGCCGCGCCTCTCGTTCAGGTCGTGTAGGTCACGTTGCAATCGCCGTAGATGCTGACCCCGTCAGTGGAGAAGTAACCTTCATCCACGCTGCTCGTACAGGAATTCAAATCGATCGCATGTCAGCTCCGTATTATTCTTCACGATATATCGGTGCGCGTCGTGTGATTGGCCAATAATCTATATTACCTTACAATCTCAAGTTAACCCAACTCAAAAACCAAAATGAAACATACTGCGGAGCGCCCTTCAGCGCTCCGCATTTTTT